>JBDRZL010000012.1 GCA_039803925.1 candidate division WOR-3 bacterium
AGGTATTTTAATCCTTCATAGTTCATTATCTCATCACGGACATTATCTCCATAAGATATTCTTTCAGGTCTTACCGTTATTTTTATCTTACTCTTTCCCATTCCCTCTCCTGTCCCGCCAAAAATTTTGCATTCTTCCTCTCTTAATTTTTTTATATCCTCTTCTGCCCTAATTGCCCGCCACCACCATCGCATCATGCCCTTGAATTCTGAAGGTCTAAGTTCTGGAGTTCTCCCATCACCCCCTGCCATAAACATCGGAGTTATAACCCTACATTTTAAAATTAACTTATACATTTATGCCTCCCAAAAACAGTTTCTTATTCTCCACATATTCTTCTATCTTCTCCACCATCAACCAGCCTCCGTAAAAATCATTTCCCTCCTTTTCCTGATACTCCTTTCTTTCAGAGGCAGCTGAAATATCGCAAAGTTTAAGTAGATGATGAGCTAATGCTACCTGCATCCTTCTTTGATGCTGTTCCAATAAGCCACAACCCCTTGACCATTTCCTTAAGCCCCTTGCCATCTCTTTTAAGTCATTAATGATAAGATTCTTTGCCTCATCTGGAAATAAATTATTATCTAACTTAGAGGTCTCTTCATGCCAGATTATATTTCCTTCGTAATCAACTATATCCTCCAATATAGCCTGCACATCGGGTCTTTCAATATTGTCTCCAAGAAGCCCACTATCTGTATGATGAATGGCTACTGCAAAGCTAAGAGGTTCCCTTATATTTACAGGGAGAATTTTATAAAGGAGGGCTGCACCAATAGGTGCATGGGAAGGCAATTTTTTATTAGTCCCTAAGTTTTCCTGCCATTTGTAGGTGAGTTTTCCGAGGTCATGAAAGAAAATCATTTTCATAAAGGCTTCTTCTAAATGGTTATGCGGAATAACTCTTGAAATTGTAGTTTTAAACAGAGGATAAACAAGGCGAAATCTTTCCTCACACCTTTGAATATGCTCTATATAGTTTTCCCCTGGAGCACTAAATAAAATACCCGGCATCAGGCACCACCCCTTTAAGCTCATCATAATAATCACTTTCAAGGAGATAATAACTGAAAGGTGATATATCTTTTTTCTTATCTTTTTTCTTATCTTTTACCTCTTGAATCTCTAAACCCTTTTCTTGGTCAAAATTAATCTTATATTTTAAAACTCCATCCTTTAATAGTCTCCATCCAACTCTAAAGTCTACACTTATGGAATTATCCCTAATGTTTGTTTTATTAATTGCATCCTTAATCCTTTCTTCTTTTTTTCGCCCTTCACCTATTGAAAGGTTAACAACTACAAGGGTAATGGGTTTTCCCTCTCTAACCTGTATATTTGAAGGTTTAGAATCAGCATATAGAACACACTCATACAAGTCAATCAGGGTATCCCTTGCCTCATAATCATTTGCCTTGTAATCAAGGGTAGCATCAACAAAGGAGCAAACCTCGTTAAAGTTTTTGATATTGAAATTGCTATTATTTTGTAACCACTCGCTGGTCTTTTCTAAATGCTCTTTTTTGTATGGTAAATGCCCATTATCATCTTCAACATGGAAGATAATCATCTCTCCCTTTTCTCCTTCATATCTTGCGCATCTTCCAGCCCTCTGCACAAGTGAATCTGCTGGAGCTAATTCTGTAAGCAAAAGCTCTGCCGAAAAATCTATGCCTGCTTCAAGCACCTGAGTTGAGACTACTATGCCAGTTCCTTCTGGTTTTATAATTTTTCCGTCTTCTCTATGGGGCATAAGAGAAAGTGCCCTTGTTTCGTGTTTTTCTCTATCTTTTCTTGTAAACTGCGAATGAAGCAAGACTATCTCATTCTCCTCTAAATCAAGTCTCTTTTTAATTTCTTCATAAACCTTTTGAGCTCTACTTACCTGATTTAAAATTATCAGTGTCTTTTTGGATTTTATTTTTTGTAAGAGTTCATCTGAAAAATTCACTTCATTGCCTCTGACAAGAGGCTCTTCGCATAGGGTTATCTTTAGAGTTGAGTTTAAATCTATCTTCCCGATAATCTTCCTGCCTTCATCTATGTCAATATTTTCAAAAAGGCTATCCTCTAAGCTTTTAGGCATAGTAGCAGTCATAACTATGAAGGGAATATTACTTTTATGGAGTATCTCCATCAGGGCTCGCATTATGGCAAAGGTAAACTCATCTCTATACATATGAGCTTCATCAAATACCACCAGAGATGAGGCAATGGCACCAGCAGGCACATCAATATGTCTGCCTACCTGATGGCTTGACCTTGCAAAACCATAAAGAAACTGGTCAAGGGTTGTTACAACTATGTCTGCTATGAAAAAAGGTGAGTTGGGGAGGTCTCCATGCTGAACTTCAACTGTGATGTGGGGCGAAATTCTTTCTGCATACTTTTTGATCCTCTGAGCAATACTATTTACAAGCACCCTCATGGGTAAGACATAAATCAGCCTTGGAGCGATGAAAAAGTTTTTATCAATAAATTGAGATAAAAATGGAGCAAGAACTGCTTCTGTTTTACCTGAACCAGTGGAAGCCCTGATTAAGAGTGGAAATTCATTTTTATTGATTTTCTCCCATAATTCTTTTTGAAAATAACGGCATTTAAAATTAAAAAAATTAATATAAAAATTATTTACTTCTTCCATTAGTATCTTTATTCTATATTTTTATTATAAGTAATTAATAACTAATGAGTCAATATTTTATAAGTGATTTAAAAATTTATGTTTTCAAAACCTTTATAATACTTTATAATAAAATTATGAAGTTTTTATATCAGAGACTTATGATAAAAACAAGTATATTCTACTTTCTTGCAGGAACATTGATTGGTTTTTTTATGTTCCTTGGTTACAATTTTGAAAATTTTTCCTTCTTTTTTAAACTTAGAGAAGTCCACGCACATCTACTTTTTCTTGGATTTGTTATTCAGATGATAATGGGAGTTGGCTTATGGATGTTTCCAAGAAAAACACCACAGGAACCAGAAGAGAGAGTCAAATTATACAGAAAGGAAGAAAAACAGGGGCTTTCTCTCTACTTTCTTTTCAATTCTGGAACAGTATTGAGAAGTATTTTTGAAGGATTCATTCAATATAAAAATTTTTATTACCTTGCTCTTTCAGGCGTAATACTCCTCGTTTTATCCATATTTTACTTTTTTCTTTTAATTTTACCAAGAATAAGAAAACCCGGTAAATAATTTATCTTATAATTAGAAATCCTAAAAATGAGGTGAAAATATGACAAATTTAAATGAGCTTGATACAAAAATCATATATATATTTGAAAAGATAACGAACCTATCAAAGGTTTTATTCTGGAATATATCAAAGGAAACAGGTATATCACCTCTTGGAATTCAGGTAATATTATTTCTTGCTGAAAATCCAGCAGAAAGAGCCTTACCATCTTTTATATCCGAGGAACTGGGAGTAACAAGAGCTACACTTTCTGAAGCTCTAAAAACATTAATTAAAAAGGAATTAATAAAAGAGGAGAAAAGTAAAAAGGATAAGAGATACAAATTTTTAAAACTTACAGAAAGGGGAGAAAAAGTTTTAAATAAAATTCTCTCAGGTTACAGAGGCGAAATATCAAAGGGATTAAAAGCATTAAAATTAAGGGATAAAAGAGAACTTTATACTCTTTTACTAAAAATAATTTCAGAATTTCAAGATAAAAACGTTATAAGAATTTCAAGGATGTGCATTAACTGCGCAAATTTTGTAAAAAATGCCTTTCCTGACCCTGTTAAAAAACATTTATGTAAACTTACAGGCAAAAAACTTTCTGATTATGATATAAAAGTTAAGTGTGATTACAGTAAACCTATTTTTTAGTCTTTTCAAAAATTTTTTTATATTCACCGTAGCCTTCTTTTTCTAAATCTTCAAGGGGAATAAACCTTAAAGATGCTGAATTTATGCAGTATCTTAATCCAGTTGGTGCAGGACCATCATCAAATAAGTGTCCAAGATGGGAATCCCCGTGTTTGGACCTTACTTCAACCCTGACCATATTATGGGATGTATCAATTTTATAAATTAAATTATCCTCCTCAAGAGGTTTTGTAAAGGAAGGCCATCCACATCCAGAATCAAATTGATCAAGACTTGAAAACAAAACTTCGCCTGAAACAATATCAACATAAATACCAGGTCTATCATTTTTATAATATTCATTTTCAAAGGGTTTTTCAGTATAGTTTTCCTGTGTTACCTTATACTGAAGTTCTGTTAATTTTTTCTTTAATTCTTCCTTTGAGGGTTTTTTGTATCTCGGGTCTTTTTTGTATTTCAAGTTTTTTAACTTTTCTCTCCAAACATTCCATATAAATTTCTCTCTACCTGAAAAGTATTTGTAAAAACAGTATCTAATCGGTTCTTTCTTATAAAAATCCTGATGATAATCCTCTGCCTTATAAAATTTTTCAAATTTTTTTATTTCAGTAACAATTGGATTTTCAAAAATACCGGATTTTTCAAGTAATTCCTTTGATTTTTCAGCAAGGAATTTCTGTTCCTCATCATGATAAAAAATTGCTGTTTTATACTGCTCTCCTCTATCTGCAAACTGCCCTTCAGGATCAGTGGGGTCTATATGAGACCAGAAAACTTCTAATAAATCCTGATATGAAATTTTCTCTGGATCATAGATAACCTGAACCGCTTCATAATGACCTGTTTTACCAGATGAAACCTCTTCATAGGTGGGATTTTCCTTTTGACCACCTGTATAACCTGAAATAACATCAATAACACCTTCAATTTTATGGAAGGCTTCTTCCATACACCAGAAACATCCACCTGCAAAGGTGGCTAATTTAAATTTTTTTTCCACAGAATCTCCTCCTTTTATACTTTCTTTATCTTTTAAAAAAATTAACAAAATCAGAAAATAAAAAAATTCCATTTTTATATTTAATATAATATTCTTTCGAAGAATTTTTTTCAACTTTGAAACTTATAAAAATTTGTATTTTAAAGGTTAAAAGTTTATAATTAATTTAATGGAAGTTCTGCGGGGCGTAGCGCAGTCCGGATAGCGCGCCTGGCTTGGGACCAGGAGGTCCGCGGTTCAAATCCGCGCGCCCCGATTATATGAATTCCCTAATTCCACCAAATAACCAAGAATCATTAAAATTTCCAAAATAAATTCTGCTTGAAATTTCATAAAATTAATTTTATAATATATTAAGTATACTAAACTTTTTTAAATAAACTTAAAAGGAGGGGAAATGAAAACCTTACAAAAAAAATATTTACCAATAATAAAAAAATTTAAAAATAGGGTTTCCTTTGATAAAATTGAAAGGAAGCTTTATTCCCATGATATTGCTTCTCTACCCTCACTTATTAAAAAAATATTTAAAAATCCAATTGCTGACCTTGTGGTTCAACCTGAAAATGAAGAAGAAATAGTCTTCCTTGTAAAATGGGCTAAGGAAAATAATATTCCAGTTGTTCCAAGAGGAAAAGCAACTTCAGGGTATGGAGGAGTAATTCCAATCAAAAGAGGAATTGTAATTGATTTTTACAGAATGAAAAAAATTATTAATATAGACCCAGAAAAGGAACTTGTAACCTGCCAGCCAGGAATTACCTGGGAACAGCTTGATAAAGAACTTTTAAAACATGGATTAACTTTAAGACTTTATCCAACAAGTTACCCTTCTTCAACAGTTGGTGGATGGTTTGCTCAAGGAGGTGCTGGAATTGGTAGTTATGAATACGGATATTTTGGAGAAAATGTTAAAGCCATTAAAGCAATATTACCAGACGGAACCGTCAAAAAAATTGAGGATGATGAACTTGATTTATTCTATGAAGCAGAAGGAACGACCGGAATAATAACTGAGATTACTTTAAAAGTAAAACCTTATGAAGAAATTGAAGTAAATGCCTTTGCGACACCTGATATAGAGAAACTTAAAAGCTTTATTGAAGAAATTATAAAAATGGATTTAAAAATCTGGTCATTAAGTTTTATAAATCCAAGGATGGCTGAACTTAAAAATAAAGCACCTTTAAATGAACACAAAAAGGAAGAAAAAATTCTCTTACCTGCTGCATACATTCTTACAATAGCCTACAGAAAAAAGGACAAAGAAGAAGTTTTAAATAATCTTAAAAGTTTAGCAAACAAGTATGAAATTAAAATTTTAAGTGAAGAAATAGCAAGGCATGAATGGGAAAATAGATTTAAAATAATGGTTATCAAGAGACTGGGACCATCCCTTGTTCCCTCTGAATTTATAATACCTCTTGAAAATTTGGATAAATGTCTAAAAGAAATAGAAAGTAAAATTAATAAAAAAGTTGTAAAAGAAGCTGTAATTATTAAAAATGGAAAATACGGAAAACCTGAAGTGGTTGTGCTTGGCTTTATTCCAAGTGATGAAAGAAAATTCAGTTATAACTTTGTTTTCGGACTTGTTTTAACAATTTTAAAAATTGCAGAAAAATATGGAGGAAGACCCTATTCAACAGGACTTTATTTCTCAAAAAAGGCTAAAAAAATTTTAGGTGAAGATAAAGTTAAGAAACTCAGAAAATTTAAAATTGAAAAAGATCCTAAAAATCTCTTCAATCCAGGAAAAGTAATAACTGATGGATTTATGAGCAAAATTTTAACACTTTCTGAAATATTTGAACCCTTTATAAGACCTTTTGGAAATTATGTAACTTTAAGAATTGGGGAAAAACCTGACAGAGACATAAGGGGAATACCAGCTGATATTGCTTTCTTCTCATATGTGTGTTCTCAATGCGGATACTGTGTTGAAGACTGCACACAATTTTATGGAAGAGGATGGGAAAGCCAGAGTCCAAGGGGAAAATGGTTCTTCTTAAGAGAATTTATTGAAGGCAGAGAAAATTTTAACCAAAAAATGGTTGACTCCTTTCTTGCCTGCACTACCTGTGAGAGATGTAATTTAAGATGTTCAGCCAATCTTCCAATTGAAGAATCCTGGATGGAATTAAGGGGAAAACTTGTAGATGAAGAAAAGAAAATGACTTTTCCTCCCTTTGAAATGATGGCTCAAGCTTTATCAAAAGAAGGAAATATATGGGCTGGTTATAGAAAAAATAGAGCAGAATGGTTCCCTCAAGATCTCAAAGAAAAGTATTACAAAAAGGAAAAAGCACCTTATGTTTATTTTGCAGGTTGCACTGCAAGTTATGTGGAACAGGACATAGGTATAGGAACTGTAAGGCTTCTTGATTCAGCTGGAATTGACTTTACATATTTGGGAGACGAAGAGAATTGCTGTGCAACACCAATGCTTGTAGCTGGTAAATGGGATCTTTTTAAAGAAACAATGAAAAAAAATATTAAAGCTGTAAAAGATAGAGAGGCAAAATTTGTTATAACCTCTTGCCCCGCCTGTGATATGATGTGGAGAAAAGTTTATCCAGAATGGGCTAAAAAACTCGGAATTGAATACGACATTAAAGTAAAACATTATAGTGAAGTAATAACTGAAAAAATTAAAAAAGGAGAGTTTAAATTTGAAAAATCTAAAGATGAAAAAATTAAAGTGACTTTCCATGATTCCTGTCACATAGGAAGGGCATCGGGAATTTATGAAGAACCAAGAGAGTTAATAAAGGCAAATCCAAATGTGGAATTTGTTGAGATGAAACATAATAGAGAAAACTCCCTTTGCTGCGGTTCAGTTCTCACTCTTATAAAAGAACCAGATGTTGCAGCAGAAATTGGTGACACAAGATTAAAAGAAGCAATTGAAGCAGGTGCACAAAAAGTTCTTGCCCTCTGTCCCTGCTGTGAATTTCAGTTAAGAGTAACTAAAGAGAAAAAAAATTTACCTCTTGAAATTGTTGACCTTGCAAGATTTACAGCTGAAAGTCTTGGTTATGAATTACCTGATCCCAATCAAGAAGTTAAAAGAGGATGGGCAGTTTTTGAAAAGATGATAAAACTAATGACACCAGAGGGTTTTGCTAATCTAATGGAAGAAATGTTTCCTGATATCTTAAAAGCAATGCCACTTGGAATGGGGAAAATAATGAAATTTATGGGAAAAATTCCAATTACTCTTTATGCTATGAAACCTATGTTTCCTATTCTCTTTCCTATTCTTATGCCAGTAATTATGCCTAAGGTTATGCCAAGAATGCTTGAACTTGTTAAAGAAAAAATAGATATGCCAGATTACATGGAAGAACAGATGCCCGAGCTTATGCCTAAAATTGTAGATAATTTAATGCCCCATATGCTAAAAGATGTTATACCAATTGTTTCTGATCCACTTATTGAATATTTAAAGAATTAAAAATTATTTGATTTTTTTAGTATTGATATTTTAAAATTTTGAATTATAATAATTAAGGAGGGGAATATAATGAAAAAAAATGATTTACCTAAATCCCTAATAAGATATCTGAGGTGTATATATGTACTGAGTCAGAAAAGAAAGGTTGTGAGGGTTAAGGAAATAGCTTTAAGAATTAATGTTACCACCTCTGCTGCTACCCAGGCTATAAAGGAATTAGCTAAAAGAGGACTTATTTTACACGAACACTATGGATTTGTAGAATTAACAGAAAAGGGAGAGAAAATCGCTCGGGAGTTTTATGAAAAGGCTCAATTCTTTATAAATTTCTTTACTCAATTTCTAAATATACCCGAAGAAATTGCAGAAGAAGATGCATGTAAAATGATAAATATCTTTAACATTATAACTCTCGAAAAATTTAAAAACTTTATTGAAAAAATAAAAAAACAGAAGGTTCTTTCAAAATAGTAGAAATTTAAATTTTTATTTTATACTTAAACAAATGAAGCAAAAGAGGACAATTAAACTTATTGGAATAGCAGGAAGTTTAAGAGAGAAATCTTTCAACAGAAGAATATTAAGGGAAATTAAAAAAAAATGTCCCAGTGATATAAAATTTGAAATTATTGAAATAGGAAATATACCTCTTTTTAATCAAGATATTGAAGAAAGTGGAACACCTGAAAGTGTTATCAAATTAAAGAAAAAAATAAAAAATTGTGATGGGGTAATATTCATAACACCAGAATATAATCATTCAGTTCCTGGTGTTTTGAAAAATGTTATAGACTGGATTTCAAGAGGAGAAAATCCACTTAAAGGTAAACTATGTGCAATAGGCGGAGTAACAACCGGAAATTTTGGAACAGCAAGAGCACAGAAACATCTTATTGATATCCTTTTTTCTCTTAAAGCTTTTATATACCCTGAAACCCTGATGATATCTAATGCTGATGAAAAATTTGACAAAAATCTTAAATTAAAAGATAAAAAAACAGAAGAAAAAATAAAAAAATTTTTTAATAATTTTTTAGATTTTATCAGAAAATTTTCTTATCATTATGAACTATGAAAAAAATAAAATTACAAGACCTTTATACACCTTATACTGAGATAAAGGAAGAACTTTTTCCACTCCTCGAAAAGATTTTTTCTGAAATGAATTTATACCTGGGACCATACCAAGAGGAGTTTGAAAAGAAATTTGCTGAGTATTGTGGAACAAAATATTTTGTTTCTTTATCTTCTGGAACAGATGCATTACATCTTGCCTTAAGGGGAATAGGTGTAGAAAAGGATGATGAGGTAATTTTACCTTCCTTTACCTTTTTTGCAACTCTTGAAGCTGTTTGGATGGTTGGAGCAAAACCTATCTTTGCTGAAATAAAAGAAGATGATTTTACAATTGATCCTGAAGATGTAAGGAAAAAAATAACTAAAAAAACAAAAGCAATAATTTTAGTACATATCTTTGGAACTCCCTGTGATATGGATGAATTCTGGAAAATCAAAGAAAATTACCCAGATATTATTTTAATTGAAGATGCAGCACAAGCCCATGGAGCTATCTATAGAGATAAAAAAGTCGGTAATTTAGGTGATGTTTCTGCATTCAGTTTTTACTATACAAAAAATCTTGGTGCCCTTGGAGAAGCTGGGGGAGTTTCTACAAATAACAAAAAAATTTATGAAAAAATAAAACTTTTAAGAAATCACGGGCAGAATAAAAGTTACTTCAGTGAAATTATGGGTTTCAATTTTAGAATGGATGAAATTCAAGCTGCTATATTACTTTTAAAACTCAAACATCTTGATAAATGGAATTCAAGGAGAAGAGAAATAGCAAAAATTTATCACGAAAACCTTAAAAGTTTAAAGGAAATAAAACTTATAAAAGAAAATAAAGAAAAAAATTCAGTTTATCATCTATTCGTCATAAGAACAAAAGAAAGAGATAAATTAAAAGAGTATCTAAAAAGTGAAGGTATTGAAACAGGTATTCATTATCCAGTCCCCTGTCACTTACAGCCTGCTGCTAAATTTTATGGTTTTAAAGAAGGTGATTTAAAAATAACTGAAAAAATATCTAAAGAAGTCCTCTCACTCCCCTGTCACCCACATTTAAAAGATGAGGAAGTGAATTTTATTTGTGAAAAAATTAAAGAATTTTATTTATAATTAATTTTTCTATAAGGTTCAAAGCCTTACAAAAAAACAAAACAAAATGAAAAAATTATTTATAACAATCTCATTATTATTTTTTTCCTGTGTATCAAATCCCCATTCCACATCTGTAAAAATATACATGCAACAAGAGAATTTTACAAAAATGATTGAAGAAGCTGAAAAATGGGCAAAAGAAGAGCCTAATAACCCTGAACCTTACTTATGGATTTCAAGAGGCTACACTTATATGAATAAGTACAAAGAAGGAGCAAATTACCTTTTTAAATCCCTTGATATGGGATTAAAAAAACCACTTGAAGAAGTTGATAAAACAACCCTTTTTAACGCAGGAATTATATCGGGTCAAGAAAAAGATTATGACTTTGCAATAAAGTGCTTCAATAAACTAAAGGAAATTGAACCTCAAAACCCAAAAGTCTATATGAATCTTGCTGCTTTTTATCAAGGGAAAGGGGAAACTCAAAAAGCAAAGGAAATTCTTGAGGAGGGATACAATAAAAACCAAGGAGATCCGCAAATGTCCTATTATCTTGCGAGATTTTATTTAGAGGAGAATATAGCAAAAGCAGAGGAAATAGTAAGAAATAACATAAATAAAGAACTTACTCCTGAGCTAAAAGCAAAATACTACGAATTGCTCGGTGAAATTTATACAAATAAAGAAAATTATGAAGAAGCAGAGAAATATTTTAAAGAAGCTTACAAATCCGATTCCTCAAACATCAATTATCTCTTTAATATTGCCCTTTCCAATTTCTTTTTAAAAAAATATGATGAATCAATTAAATATTTTGAAAGATATGCAAAGAAAAATCCTGAAGATGCTTATGCTTATGAGTATATTGGAAGGTCATATCATCTATCAAAAAATTATATAAAGGCTATCGAATTCTATAAAAAATCTCTTTCACTAAGAGAAAGTTCAAATGTATATAGATTAATGGCTGATTGTCTTTCAAGAATTGATAAGAAAAATGAAGCCCTTGATGCCTTCAAAAAGGCAGAAGCACTGGAAAAGGAGGGAAAATGAAAAGAGATTTTTTATCAATGCTTGATATTAATTCTGAAGAACTTTTAAAGATTCTTGAATTTGCAGAGAAGTTTAAAAAGGGAAAAACAGAAAAAATTCTTAAAAATAAAATTTTTGCTTTAATTTTTGAAAAACCCTCGTTAAGAACAAGAGTAAGCTTTGAAACAGGGATAAAAAAACTCGGTGGAGATTCAATTTATCTTTCCCAGCAGGATATAGGAATGGGTAAAAGGGAAAGTGTAAAAGATATTGCAAAAAATCTTGAAAGATGGACTGATGGAATTATTTCAAGAGTTTTCTCCCATGAAACACTTCTCATTCTTGCAAAAGAAAGTAAAATCCCTGTTATAAATGCTTTATCTGATCTTGAACATCCATGTCAGATTTTAGCTGATCTTTTGACTATAAAAGAAATTTCAGGTGATTTAAAAGGACCCCTTGCTTTTGTTGGTGACGGAAACAATGTTTGTCACTCCCTGATCCTTGGATTTTCTTTAGCAGGAGGTGAAATAAGGGTTGCAACACCAAAAGGTTATGAACCAAAAAAAGAAATAATGGATAAAGCAATTGAAATAGCAAAAAAAACTGGTGCAAAAATACTTTATACCTATGAACCCTATGAAGCTGTTAAAGGAGCAAAATTTGTGTATACAGATGTGTGGGCCTCAATGGGACAGGAATCTGAAGCTGAAATAAGAAAGAAAATTTTCATAAATTACCAGGTAAATTCAAAACTAATTGAAAAGGCTGATAAAGATGTAAAATTTATGCACTGTTTACCAGCTCACAGGGGAGAAGAAGTCACTGAGGATGTTCTTGATTCTGAGTATTCTGTTGTATATGAACAGGCAGAAAACAGAATGTGGGCTCAGATGGGACTTTTTAAATTTTTATTTAAGTAGCCCTCTTCTAATCCACTCTTTTTTTGCACTTCTTTTATTTTTTAAATGTTCTTCATAAGTTTTTGAAAATATATGAGTTCCGTCTCCTCTTGCTACAAAAAAAAGATACTCAGTTTTTTCAGGATATAAAGCTGCCTCAATACTTTTTTTGCCTGGAGAACATATAGGTGTTGGAGGCAGTCCCTTATTTTTATATGTATTGTAGGGGGAATCCATTTTTAAAAATCTTAAGGGTAAAGGGAAAAGGGGCTTTGGAAGAAGATACTGGATTGTAGGGTCAGCCTGTAAGGGTATCCCCTTTTTAAGTCTATTGTAATAAACAGAAGAAATTATTTTTTTCTCATAATCAAAAATTGCCTCTTTCTCAATTATAGAAGCAAGTGTCAGAATTTCCTCAAGACTTAACTCTAACCTGTCCTTAATTGTATCATAACCAAGTTCTTTAATAACTTCAAAAAAACGTTTTATAAAAATTTCAAGCACTTCTTTTTCTGAAAGAGAATAGGATAAAATATAAGTATCAGGGAAAAGGTAACCTTCAAGATTTTGAGGAACACCATACTCAAATAATTCCTTAAAATTCTCTGGATTCTGGGCTAATCTATTTAACTCATCATAATCATAGCCACCTTTTTCTGAAAGCAATTTCAGTATTTTTCTAAGTTCATATCCCTCTGGAATTGTAATTATAAGTTCAAAATTTTTTTCTGCATTATCAATATTTTTAAAGTTTAAAAAAGAATTTCCCGAATTTATAATTTTCCACTCTCCTGCATAAAGCTTAAATTCTGGATTATAAATTTTCATAAAATAAATAAATTTTTCATGGCTTATTATCCCTTTTTCTTTAAGTTTCTTTGAAAATTCACTGATACTTTCCCTGTACCTGACAAATACTTTCTCCTCTTTACCTTTAAGATTGAAAAGAGGTGAATAGAGAATTATTTGTAAAAAAAAGACAAAAAAAGAAGATGCTAAAAATAAAAATCTCAAGGCTTTATATATTTATTCTATCTGCGTATTTTCCAATAAAGGGCAATTTCTCCTTTTTACCAGAAAGAGTATTGAAAATACCTAAAACAAATAAAAAAAACCAATAAATAAGACCAAGAGGTAAAATAACAAACCATCCTATAAACGGGATAACTCCTCCAACTATAAAAATTATCAAAAAAAACAAAAATAAAACTATCCCCTGCTTAACATGAAATTTCACAAATTCATCTTTTGGTTCAATAAGAAGAGGAATTAAAAAAAGAATCCAGAAATAGGAGAGTAGTGCAATATACCTTTTATCTATTTCACTATGTCTTTCATTCATTTATAAATTTTATATTCATAAATTAAATTATTTCAATCTTATCAAAAGAGAAATCAAAAGGGTTAAAATCAAAGCATAAAAGGCACTTATAAAATCATCAAGAAAAACTCCATTAAAATTTTTTATTCTTTCAACTTTTCTTATAAATAAAATCTTTTTGATATCAAAAAATCTAAATATTAAAAAATAAATTAAATACAAAAAAATATCCCTCTTTAAATAAAAAACAAGTAAAACTCCAGTAACCTCGTCAATCGTAAAAAAATCAGGATCCTTATCTCTTAAATAATCTCTCAAAATAAAATGCAAAAGATAAAAAAAGATTATTAAAAAAGATACAAAAATATAAGAAGGTTTCAAAAAATAGAGAAAAATCAGGGCAATTAAACTTGAAACAGTTCCCTTCATCGTAGGTAAAATTTTTCCAAGATAAAAAAAAGAACCTAAAAATACAAATCTATTAAAAGAATTCTTTAAAAAAAATTTAAAAGTTAAAAAACCTGATATTATGCCAAGGTAATCAGATATAATATCATCTAAACTTACATCTCTGTAAGGTAAAAGAGATTGTAAAATTTCAATTAAAAAAGGAACTAAAAGAATAAATATTTTTTCTTCCCGTTTATCACAAAAAAGTGAAAAAAGAAAAAAAAATAAAAAATGATAAAATATATCAATTCTTATAAAGGTTGAGCCAGTATTTAAGGGTACTAAACTTACAAATATTAAAAAAGTTAAAAGAGTTAAAAAATTTAAACTAAATTTATTATATATCTTCAAAAACATAAGAAACTAAATCCTTTTTCGATATAAACTCCTTTTTTCCTTCTGAATCAATAAGTGCATATTCTTTTTTTTCCTTCAGTAATTTTTTTAAAACATAAAAAAGTGTATCATTTCCGTCTATTTTTAAATAATCTTCTTTAACATTTTTAACTTTTTTAAAATCCTTTGCTTTCAATTCTATCATCTCTATAATCTTTATAAAAAGACTTTTTTCCGATTCACTTAAAATTTCCTTTACATCACCTGTAAAAAGAATAAGTTCAAGTTCATGTAAAAAATGAAAATTTTTTACCTTAATTTTCTTATCTCTTACTTTTATTTTCTCTGCAACAAAAGTAAAAGGATAAATCACTATTCTGTAAAAAGGATATCCGTATATTAAAAATTTAAAAGGATATTTTAAAGCAATATTCTTTGGAAGAGTTTCAAAAAAGATAAAAATAATAAAACCAAAGAGTATCGTATCTATTATTGTGAGCATATCTTTATTTAATTTTAAAACTTCAAATGTTATACTCGAAAAAATTGATGAGGAAAGGGTATTGCTCAATGTGTTAATTCCAACAATAGTAATTATAATAACTCCCGGATAAAGAAGAATTTTCTCAATTATCTTCTTCTTTTCCTTTTTAAAAGGATATCTTAAAGCTTTTTCCTCTGACAAAGTGAAAAAAGCCGTTTCTGTTCCTGAGGCAAGGAAGGAAATAAAAAGGAAGAAGATCAAAAGAATTAAATTAATAAGTATTATCATATTAATTTATTTAAAAGTTTTCTTTCTTTTTTTTCCATTTTTATTCTTTCATGGTTATTTTTATGATCATATCCCATTATATGATAAAAACTATGAATTATTAATTTAAGAAAATCCCTTTTATTTTTTACAAAATCTGAGCATATATAGATCTCACCAATTTCTCCAAGGTTAAAGGAAATGCAATCTGTTTTTTTATTTTTTCCTAAAAAATTTTTATTAATTCTTTTTATTCTTTCTCTTCCAACCATCACTATGTTAATTTCTTTAACCTCGGAATTTTCTTTTTTTATTTCCCTTTTTAAAATTTTTTCTAAATTTAATTTATCCTTTTTCTTAAGAGGTATCTTCTTTTTTGTTGTTTTAAAAAAATTAAGATTAAACAATTTTTTCTTTTGCTTTGAGAGGTGGATAAGTCACCCTAACATGAAATCTGTGAATAAGTTTCGGTAAAATAGCTTCCTTTATTTTTTCCATATCCTTCCGTGTAATTTCACATTCATCAAACTGACCATCAGAAAACCTATGATTTATAACATCATCAATAGCATCCCTAATACTTTGAAATTCATATTTTTCAAGACTTCTTACCTTTGCCTCAATTCCATCTAAAAGCATTATTATTGCTTCCTCTTTCTTTTCTGGTTTTGGACACTTGTACCTGTATTCTTCTTCCCTTACATCACTATTTATTTTTTTTGCCTTTTCATAGAAGGAAAACATGAGAAGAGTTCCATGATGTCTTTCTATTATTCTTATTATACTTTCCGGCAACCTATATTTCTTAGCTAACTCTACCCCCTTTTTAACATGATTTTGCAGTATAGTCACACTTACAGTTGGTGATATTTTGTTATGTGGATTTTCTTGAGGATCTTTAAGATTTTCAACAAAAAATTTAGGATTTTCAATTTTACCGATATCGTGGTATAAAGCACCGACTTTCGCAAGGAGAGGATTTGCCCCTATTTTTTCTGCTGCAATTCTTGCCAGTTCTGACATCTGTATTGAATGTTCAAAAGTTCCAGGTGTTTTACTTTCCAGTTCTTTTAAAAGGGGGTGTTCAGGATTTGAAAGTTCAAGAAGGACAAAATCGGTAGCAATTCCTAAAAATTTTTCATGAAGGGGAAGTAATGTAATTGTTCCGATAATTGATAAACTTGATGAAAAAAGAGAACTTATAAAGATCTCACCATTTGTTATCTGGAAACTGGCATAGATTTTGAAAAAGAATGAAAGAATTATTGATAGAAAAAGGAGTATAAAGAATCCAAAGATCAAATCTAATCTATTTCTTAAAAATTTTGAAATGAGAATACCTGAAATTCCTATGGTAAGAAAATATATTAAAAAAAATAAACTAAAACCCGAATAAACTGCACATAGAATTGAGAGTATGATCGTTAAAAATAAAGCAAATTTTCTTCCTGTTACAAAATAGAAAAAAAATGGTATAAAAGCAAAAGGTATATAAAGGGAACTTTTTGTTATTTTTATTATTAAACTTGATAAAAACATGAACAAAAGTGAATTGAAAATTATAAGTAAAAGCATTTTTGTATCACCGTAAATTTCAGGGAAAAGAAATCTTACAGAATAATAGGAAAAAAGCAGAATTATGAGAAAGAATATGTACCTTAAGGAAAGTATAAAAATCTTTGATATAAAGGATTTTCTTTTTGCAATTTCCATTGCCTCAAGTTTTTCTATTTCTATTTTTGAAAGTGGTTCACCCTTTTTGGCAATAACTTCGCCCTTATATACAACTCCCTTGAATTCTTCAATTCTTTCAAGTAATTTCTGCTTTCTAATTTTAGTTTCCTCAAAATCAATTTTGTAATTCGGAACTATAAAAGGAGAAATTAATTCCTCAAATAAAAAGGAAAGTTGCTCTTTAAAGGGAAAAACTTTTATTGCTCTTTCTTTTATGATTTCTTTTATTTCTGATAAAGAATATATCTTGTTTACTGGAAAAAATTTATCTCCTTCTGGGGTAAGAAGAATTACAAACTCACTATTTAATTTCCTTATTGTATCAATATCTTCAAGAATAACATAATCTTTTATTTCTTCATAGGTTTTATTTATTTCCTCTATAAATTTTTTTCTTGTTTTTATATCCAGATTCTCAAGCTGACTTTCTATAAGATTCTGGTCAAGACTTGGTCTTAAAACAGGAGAAAGTACAAGGGTAAGTCTTTTTAAAATTTCTTCCCTTTCCTTTCTTATTTCTTCTTTTGATTTAGGAATTTTAAAAGTAAAGGTAGCTATTATATCCCTCTGTGGGACTTCACCTATTCTTAAGGTATAAATCTTTTCCTCTGAAAAAGGTAAAAAGTATGTTATCAAAACTGAAAATATAAATATGGAAAAAATTTTAAGAAGTCTTTCCTTCCTTCTTATTTCCCTCATACTTTTCAAAGGCAATTATAATGGATTTAACAATAGGATGCCTTATGATATCCTCTGAGCCAAAATAAATAAATTTTATGCCTTCTACTCCTTTTAAAATTTTTTCTGCGATTACAAGTCCCGATTCCTCCTTATCTTTCAAATCTATCTGTGTTATGTCACCTGTTACAGCAACTTTTGTTTTTAAACCCATTCTCGTTAAAAACATTTTCATCTGAAGGTAATTTGTATTCTGAGCTTCATCTAAAATAACAAAAGCATTTGAAAGAGTTCTTCCCCTCATGTAAGCAAGAGGAGCAATTTCTATTACTCCTGTATTCATTAGTTTTTTTATTCTGTCATAAGGCATCATATCAAATAAAGCATCGTAAAGGGGTCTTAAATAAGGATCAACCTTTTCCTGGAAACTACCAGGTAAGAAACCAAGTGATTCTCCAGCTTCTACTGCGGGTCTTGTAAGAATAATTCTCTCTACTTTTTCTTCCCTCAAATGCTCAAGAGCACAGGCAACTGCAAGGTATGTCTTACCTGTTCCGGCTGGTCCTATTGAAAAAACAAGAGGATATTTTCTTAAAGCATCAACATAATGTTTCTGATTCTCTGTTTTGGGAGTAACTATTTTTTTAGGCGTTATAATAGAATCCTTGTATTTTTCAACATTTTTTAAATAATTATCCTTATTCAAAATATCAATAATCTGATCAGGTTCAAAAAAATTTCCTTCTTCAGCCCTTTCATCAAGTTTGGATAAAATCTCCTTCAATTTTTTGAATTCTTTTTTATCACCTTCAAATTTAATTTCTTCACCTCTCACTGTTATTTTACCTGAAAAATATTCCTGTAATACCTTGAGGTTTTGATTTAAAACCCCAAGTATTTCTCTTAATTTTTTAGGTCTTACACTAAAGGTTTTTATTTCCACACCTTAAATTAAAAGTAAAAACCCCCTCACAGGGAGGGGGCTCACTTTTTTCCTTATCCTTTTTAATCTATTATCTCGGTATAATAAGTTCCTGTCCAGGGTATATAAGGTCAGGATTTTTAATCTTTTCTTTATTTGCTTCATAAATAACTTTCCACTTCTTTCCATCTCTATAAATCCACCAGAACTTCGCTATTTTCCACAAATAATCTCCCTTAATTACTGTGTAAGTTTTATCAAGCCCATGGGGAATCTTTAATTTCCATCCGGGATAAATAAGATCTGGATCCTTAATAAGATCTCTGTTTGCTCTCCATATTCTTGGCCATGCTTTATAAGTTCCATAAATAAAAGGATATTCAGCTATTTTTGCGAGAAAATCACCTTTTTTAACTTCATATTCTGATGGATACTTACTAAGCTCTCTCTTTAATGCATCTATTTCATTTTGTAAAGAAGAAATCTCATTATCAAAAGGGGTAAGTTCACTTTTTCTTGCTTCAAGTTCACTTTGACAGGAACTTAAATTTTTAGTAAGCTCTTCAATTTTACTCTGGAGTTCCTTAATACGAGCCTGTGCATCCTTTTCAGTTAATTTTTCCTGAGCAAAAAGAGAAAAAACAAAAAAAGAAAATATAATTAATTTTTTCATTTCCTTAGCCTCCTTTTAATAACCCTGTTTTATAAGTTCAAGTAATGTTTTTAAAGAATCCCTTTCTGCCCTTAATTTTTCTATCAATTGAGATTTCTCAGTTTTCTGAGCATCAATATTCCTCATTTCTTCCTCACATTTAGCAATTTCTGATTGAAGTTTTTCTATCTGAGCCTGAAGTTCCTGGATTCTCTGCATGGTTTCTTTTGAAGCCATTTTCGGTCCACATGCAACACTCAGGGCAAATATCATTGCCCCAATAAGAACTTTAAATCTTCTGTCCATATTTTAAAAATATTATTAAAGGGGTTTGAACCCAAATACTTTTATTTTATATAATAAATCTTTTAAAACTTTCTTTTCAAATAAAATGAAACTTGTTGAAAGAATTTTCCCGAAAGAAAAACCCTTACCCTTTGAGGGAAGTTTAAAAAAAATTGAAATAGATGAAGATACTCTTTTTGACCTTGAAAAAATAGCAATTGGAAGTTTTTCTCCCCTTGAAGGCTTTATGACAAAGGAAGAACTAGAAAGTGTTTGTGAAAAAGGTAGATTGCCAAATAATTACCCCTTTACAATTCCTATACTCTTACAGATAAAAAAAGAAAAAGTAAAGGAAATTCCTCATAAGGGAGAGCTTCTTTTATCATACAGAGGGGAAACATTTGGAATGATAGAAATTGAGGAAGTTTATGGTTTTGATACCGAATATGTATCAAAAAAGGTCTTTGGAACTCTTTCACTGGATCATCCAGGTGTTTTTCTTTTAAAATCAAAAGGTGATTTTGCCATAGGTGGAAAAATCTGGCTTTTTAAAAGACCACCTCATCCCTTTTCTGAATATGAACTTACTCCAAAGGAGACAAGGGAATTTTTTATGAAAAAGGGCTATAAAACAATATGTGCCTTTCAAACAAGAAATGCTCCACACAGGGCGCATGAATATTTACAGAGAATAGCTCTTGAGATAACTGACTGTCTCTTTATTCACCCAATTCTCGGAAGAAAAAAAGAAGGAGATTTTTCAAATGATTTAATTTTAAAAAGTTACCATGCCTTAATTGATAATTATCTTCCTAAGGAAAGAGTTTTATTATCAGGGCTTACAACACCTATGAGATATGCAGGACCAAAGGAAGCAGTTTTCCATGCAATAGTAAGGAAAAACTACGGAGCAACTCACTTTATTGTTGGGAGAGACCATGCTGGGGTAGGTAATTTTTATGACCCTTACGCAGCCCATAGAATCTTTGATCTATACCCCGACATAGGTATTGAAATAATAAAGGTAAAATCAGTTTTTATATGTATTAAGTGTGACGGAATAGCCTCTGAAAATACATGTCCTCATGAAGAAAGATTCAGGGAATATATAAGTATGACAAGTATAAGGAAAGCACTTAAAAATAAAGAAAATTTAAGTGAAAAAATTTTAAGAAAAGAAGTATTTGAAATTTTAAAGGAAGAATATAAGTAATGTTTTTTAAAAGAAAAAAGCGAATGTTCATACTGGGACTTGATGGTGTCCCTTTCTCTTTTTTAAAAAACTACACTGAGAAAAGGAATTTACCTTTTTTAAAATCTCTATTTAATGAGGGTGATTTTAAAAGAATGGAATCTGTATATCCTACCCTATCCTCTGTTGCATGGACAAGTTTTTTAACAGGTAAAAAACCAGGTTCCCATGGAATTTTTGGATTTATTGATATCCATGATGACCTATCACTTTATATTCCAAATTATAAAGATATAAAAACAAAAACTCTGTTAGAGATTTTTTCTGAAAACAAAAGAAGTGTTTTACATATAAATTTGCCCATAACCTACCCACCTCCTGATATTAAAAACACTTATTGTATTTCTGGATTTATTGCTCCAAAAATTGAAAAAGCTACCTATCCTCAAGAATTAAATAAACTTTTAATAAAAGAAAACTACATAATTGATCTTGACCCTTGGATGGCAAGAGAAGAGAAAAAAAGAGAAGACTTTTATAATAAATTGTTTTTAGCAACAGAAAAAAGATTTAAAGTTTGTGAAGAAATTATGAAAAAAAATTATTTTGATATTATCATTCTCCATATAATGGAACCTGACAGATTATTTCACTTTTTCATTAAAGAAGATAATAAATTAGAAAAATACTTTCATTTTCTTGATGAAAAAATAAAAGAATTTGTTGAAAGAAATGTAAAAGATGAGGATGAACTTATATTGCTTTCCGACCATGGTTTCACTGAACTTAAAAGTGAAATTAATATTTTTCCCCTTTTAAAGAATAGAGGAATTTTTAAATTTAAAATAGAAAATTCACAAGAACTGAAGGATATTTCAGAAGATTCAAAAGCATTTACAATGACTCCAGGAAGAATTTATTTATATAAAAAAGAAAGATTTTTAAAGGCAAAATACAAAGAGGAAGAAATAATAAAAGAAGTTGAAAATATTTTGAAGGATCTATTGAATTTAGAAGGAATAAAAGATTTCAAAAGCAAATATGAAATTTTTGGAAAAGAATTTTCAAATATTGCTCCTGATTTTCTTTTAATTTCTGAAAAAGGTTTTGATTTTAGAGCAGAGCTTAAAAATGAAGAAATCTACACAAGTTCCTCTTTAAAAGGGACACATACCTTTGATGATGCTTTTCTTTTTATAAGGGGGAAAAGGATATTAAAGGATAATGTGAAAATTATAGATGTTGCTCCAACAATTCTAAATATACTTGAAATAAGTAATAAATATAATTTTGATGGAGAGGTAATTGTATGAAGGAAGAAGAATTAAAAAATTTAAAATTCATATCTATAAGGGAAAGAAAAAATAAACTAAAAACAGAAGATTTCATAAAAGAAGATATACCTGAAAAAATTTCCCTTTTCCTTGACTTTCTTCCAAAAGTTTTTAAGGCCAAGGATTTGAGAGAACTTGTTATTAACATAAAAAAAGCAAGAGATGAAAAAAAACCAATTATATGGATGATTGGTGATGCTGTTATTAAGTGTGGGCTTGCTCCTTTATTTTCAAAACTTGCAGAAAAAGGCTTTATTACATGGCTTGCAGGTCAGGGTGCTGTTTCCATACATGATTTTGAAATAGCCATGTTCGGAGAAACATCTGAATTTGTTGAAGATACAATAAAAGATGGTAAATTCGGGATGACTAAAGAAACCCACGAATTTTTTTATGAAGCACTTAAAAGGGGTTATAAGGAAAAAAAGGGAATGGGGGAGATAATTCCTCTCCTTCTTCTTGAAAAAAATCCTCCATACAAAAATAAAAGTCTTATGTGTCTTTTAAAGGAAAAAAATATTCCAATGAGTTTCCATGTTGCTGTTGGAACAGATATAATCCATATGTTTCCTTTTCTAAATGGTGATGAAGTTGGTTTTACAACTTTAAAGGATTTTAAAAGATTTGCAATTTATCTTTCCGAGCTTGAAAAAGGAGGAGTTGTTATAAATGTAGCCTCTGCTGTTATAATGCCTGAGGTTTTTTTAAAGAGTTTATCAATTGTTAGAAACTTAGGATATAAGGTTTATAACTTTTTTGCCTGTAATATCGACCAGATTCAGCATTATAGACCTCTTCAAAATGTAGTTGAAAGACCTACAAAAGATGGTGGAAAGGGAATTTCTTTAACAGCAAACATAGAAATATTACTTCCTCTTCTTGGTTCAATACTTCTAAATTCCTAAGATAAAAAAATCTGTAATTTTATTCGGTTTATCTAAACTCCTTGGAAGAAGTTTATACAAAAAGATAAAAGAAAAAGACTATTTAATAAAAGGATTCTCTTTAAGAAAAAAAGAATGGTTCAAAGAAGAATTTTATTTTTTTGAAGATTTCTTTAATAAAAACTTTGAAGCTGATTTTTACATTTATCTTTCAGCAGTATCAGGTGAATTTCAGGTAGAAAGGGATTACATAAATGCTCTTGAAGTTAATGTAATAACCCCTTTGAAAATTTTAAACAGAATAAAGAATGGTCATTTTATTTACATTTCCTCCGCCAGTGTTTATGAAAATAAGTTATTTCCAGAAGAGGAAGAAGCAAATTTTCATAATTCTCTTTATGGCTCAATGAAATTCGCCGCTGAGGGACTTTTAAAAACATTAAGTACTAAAAAGAATATAAAATTCACATCTTTAAGGTTCCCAAGAATTTATGGACCCTTTATGGAGAGAAATCCTGTTTCAGATTTTTTAAAGGCTTTGAGAGAAAAAAAGAAAGAAGTTGTATTATACGATGATTACTCTTCAAGATATGAATACATCTTTTCCTATGATGCAGCAGAATATATTTTAAAAGTCATGGAGCTTGGTTTAGAGGGAATTTATAACTGTGGAAGTGGAATAGTAAAATCTGTTCTTGAAATAAAAAATATATTTGAAAAAATAACTGGGGAAAATTTTAATATAAATTTTAAGGATAAAAGAAAGGGAGTTGATACTCTTAATTCCGAAAAAATCAAAAAATTTTTAAAAATTGAATTTACAGATTTTGAAGAGGGTATAAAAATAATTCTTAAGGAAGAAAATATTATTTTTTAAAAGAAAATTAAAGTTCTATTTCCTCTCTTCCTATTCCAAAACTCTCCCTTGATTTCAATTCCCTTATTTTTTCAATAGCCTTATCGTATTGACCTGTTTTAATCAAATTTACTATATCTTCAATTTCTTCTCTTTTTTCTCCAGTCCCTTCTATATCAAAGGTAAAGGAAGATTTTCCTTCCTCAAATATCAGAAATTCTTCTTTTTCTTTTTTTTCCTCTATTTCAGGTAAATTTATCACATCTTTTAAAAGGGATTTTGAACTTTTTATGAGTTCTTTTTTTATTTCCTCAATAATTTTCATAATTATATCTTAAATCCTGAAAGAAGTAAATTTTCAATTTTCTCTATATAGACCTTAACTAATTCACCTTTTCTTATTCCGTTCCCCCTGAATTTCACCTTAAAACCGTATTCTGAAAGACCCTTTAAAAAATCTCCCTCTTTCTTTTCATAAACAGGCTCTAAAATATTTCCTAAAAGAGAATTTAAAAATTTTTCCCTCTTTTTCTTATCAATTTCTTTCATTATTTCCATCCTTTCCTTCAATTCTTTTTTATCAATCTCCTTTAATTTAGCTGCTTCTGTTCCTTCCCTTTTTGAATAAGAAAAAATGTGAATATAGGAAAATGGAGATTTTTCAATATATCTTTTAGTTTCAAGAAATTCTTTCTTTGTTTCTGTTGGAAAACCAATAATAAGGTCTGTTCCGATACTGAATCTTCTCTTTAATTTCATAATTGAATTTAAAATATTATCATAAAATTTAATGGTATAGGGCCTTTTCATATCTCTTAACACTTTTTCTGAGCCACTTTGAAGGGGAATATGTAAGTGTGGAACAATTTTTTCCTCTGTAAGCAAATCATAAATTTTATAAATATGAGAAGGGTGTAAAGAGGATAGTCTCACTCTAAAATCAAAATTTAAGGAAAGTAGTTTTTCAAGTAAGGTCCTTAAGGAAATATTTTTGTCAATATCTTTTCCATAATCACCTATCTGTGTTCCTGTTAAAACAATCTCTTTATAACCTTTTGAAACTGCAATTTGAACTTCTTTTACCAGTGTAGAA
This sequence comes from candidate division WOR-3 bacterium, assembly GCA_039803925.1. Lineage (NCBI taxonomy): Bacteria > Pseudomonadati > Caldifarciminota > Caldifarciminota bacterium. The sequence goes on from JBDRZL010000012.1 coordinate 24,888, forward strand.
ATATCGTATGATCTTGATTTTCCTCTTCTCATGGGAACTATGCAGAAAGTGCATCTATAGTCACAACCCTCCTGTATTTTAAGAAAGTATCTTGCATGGTTCGATTCTTCAGGTGGTAAAACATTTATGTTCCCGTCTTTTTCGTCAAATTCTTTTAAAAGGTCATTAAAATTTAATATTCTAATTCTTTCATCTTCCTTAAAAAGATAAATGGCACACCCTGTTATAAAAATTTTTGCCCTTTCATTTATTTTTTTAATTCTGTTAAAAATTTTTTTTGAGTCTCTGTCAGCCTTATGAGTTACTGTGCAGGTATTTAAGAAAATATAATCAGATTCGTAAATATTTGGTGTGTATTCAAATTTCTTTGAAATAAGAAGGGCTTTTAATTTTTCACTTTCAGCAATATTTGTCCTGCAACCGAGGGTAAAAATTGTAAACTTTCCCAAATTTTTTACATTTTTTCAAATCTGATATCCTCTTCTTCATCATCTTCAAGGGCAAGGTCAAGAACAAGGGGGCTTATTTGTTTTACAACAATTCTTTCTTTACATTCAGGACAGGAGAATTCATATCCTATTTTTTTTAGGGGCACCTCAATTGTTGCCTCACACAAAGGGCACTTTGCTTTTTCCATATTTATATAATAGTTTATCAAATTTTCCAAAATCAAGACGCTATTTTAAAATAGAAAATTTTTTAACCCTTTTCTCCCTCCCCTTTAAAACCGCAAAATATATCCCCTTATTAAATTTATTTTTAAAATCTATTTTGTAAATTCCTGGCTCAAGCTCTTTATTTATAATATTTAAAACTTTTCTTCCTGACACATCTTTATATCCCATACACAAAGATGTTTTTATTACTTTATGAGCATAGGTTTATCCAATTTATATCTCCTAATGCAATAATTGGAGATGTTGTAACCCATCTTTCATTAGAAAATTCTGAATAAATTCCATCCCTATATGCTCTTACTTTATAAAAGTAGTCCTTAAATTTTGAGACATAGTTATCGGTCCATGTAATTTCTCCTGTTCCCTGTCCCTGAGTTGGATATGGATAAATTGAATGCCAGTTTTCATTTATTCCTTTCCTCCATATTTCATAACCTGATTCATAGTTTGAATTGTCATTCCAGGTTAAAGTAAAAGAGTTGTAAGGGGATAAAGAATTTGTGGAAAGGTTTGTTGGGGGGTTTAAGCCTATAAAGAAGGAAAGATTTAAATAAGAAGGATGAATCTCATAATTTTTACATTGAATCCCGAAGCTTACTATGGTTGTTTGACCTATAGATGCCGAATTTGAGGCAGATACTGGAAATGTGAGTATCCCTTCAGAACCCGGGGAGATATTTCCGGGAAATATAACATGCTGAGGAGTGGAAATATACCAGGGTGGTTGTATCACACTTCTTTTAGGTTGGATAAGAGTTATTGAGGTGTTATTGTGAATATGCAGATTTATTTGTGCTTGAGCTCCTGGTGGGAGCTCCAAATTTAAAGAGATTAATACAAATAATAATTTCATTTTAAAACCTACTTTTAACTTCAATATTCATAACTTAAAACAAATGTTACACATTTCCCCGGTAAAAAAACAACTGAATTTTTTCCATATATAGAGAGACCGAAAGGAGAATATTCATCTGAAATAGATGTATTTATCTCAAAAAAAAGTTTGAAAAAATTTAGCTTTAAAAATGGAAAAATAGAAAAATGATAACTATCCCCAAACTCATCTTTTTCCCCTGTATTCATATTTACTCTGAAACTTCTTGTTTTATATCTATAAATAAAATCAAGTCCAAAAGATATTAAACCAGTTTTATATTCCATTTTTGAATTAAAAATTAAATGGTCTCCACTATCATATTTATATTCTATTTTTCTATAAGGGGAAAAGGGCTCATAAAATGCTATTTTCCCAGGAAATGTGAAAATATATTTAATTTCACCCATATAAATAGAAGAACTAAATTTTTTTTCTACTCCTATCCCAAAAATTAAAGCATCTTGCCTATCAGAATTATTAAGAGTCAAAATAACCATAAGCCCTGGGGGCGGACCCGCATCATATTGAAAGCCTATATTACCCTTCAATATATCTTTTTTTATACCCATTAAAAAGGTTACATCCTGTGGAGAAAAGCCACTTGTGAGATGATCTCCATATGGATTATTAATAAAATAAGTCCATTTTGAAAACTTATATTCTAAATCACAGTCAAATTCTATTTTTTTTATTCTTTTTAAAAAATGATTTTGTTTTATTGAAAAATTGAAAACAGAAAATAAAGGCATGTTATCAATCCTTCCGCTATCATTATAAATTAATTCTGTTTCCCCATATCCTATATAAAAAGACCATCTTCCACTCAAGATAATTAAAAATATAATTAGAAAACCTTTCATATTTTACCTCCTTTTTCCAAAATATTTTTCAACTAATTCATCAAATTTTTCATAAATCCATAATTCAAGATATTCTGCTAAATAAAAACGGCTGTGTGGATTCTGCTCCCACCTTGCATCATATGCAGAAAATATAAGCTTCTTTCCATCAGGTGAAAAAATTGGACGATAAAATGTTGACTTCTCATAAGGCTTAATTTCATTTAAACGAATAACATTCTGAGGATCTTTTAATAAACCCATTAATACATATTGATTCTCCTCTCCTTCAGGTGTAAGATCTATCAGATCAGGAGTATTAAAGTAGGTAGCTACAAAAAAAGAATCCGAAAATACTGACGGCCAACCACCATCACCTGTAAATCCCAATGAACGAAAAATTCTATTATAAGGACAAATAAGATCAAAAGGAGAAGACTCTGCCTGAATGAATTCTTCTGTTGAATCTATTAAATTCATTCTGAAAATACTCCCAAGTCCTCCAGTATAATATACATAGGAATCAGAACAACTATATCTTACACATATAATACAAACACTATCATAATGAAAAAAAGTCTTATATTCACTAATAACACTCCCTGATGTATCAACTAATATTAATTTTCCATCATCTGTTCCTATAATAAGTCTATCATAACGCGGACTTATATCAAGACACTGAAAATTACCCTGAAGTAAAATTCTATCACCTGTTCCATCTATATTTATTACTTTCAGCGCTTGTTTTACCCACATACCCTCATTTATTTTATATGCAGCAAGATAATAAATTTTTCCAGAAGGAGAATACACAGGGTCAGAATAGGCTTTAAAAGGAGGAACAGGTTTGGCAATAAGTTTTAAATTTGGTGACCTCTGCCATATTGTCTCCTGACCATTTTCAATTTTTTTCCTGCACGAAAACAAAAAGGGTAATAGCAAAATAATTAAAATAATATTTTCCTTTATCCATGATTGAATAACTTTAGCTGGTATTTTTAATTCAAGGTTTTCAATGGGGCAGATCCTCAAAATTTTTTCTATCATCACACATATTAAAAACATAATTTTGATTATAAGATAAAAAAAAAAAAAAAAAATTTATCAAGGGTATATAGAATACCATAACAATATTGAATTTTTCTGACTCAATAAGATTAAAAGAAGTGCCTTCTATAAAATGTTCTTGTATATTCCTCTTTAAATCTTCCAACTTTAAAAAGCATCCTTTTTGCCTTTCCGCCTATTTCTCAAAAAATTTGATAATTTCCCTCAATTTTTCCTCTCTATCATTTTTTAATCTACTTTTCTCATTATCTAATATCTCTTTAAAATTTTTAAGGAGGTTAACATTATTCGCCTCCTAAAACATGTCTTAAAATTACATCACCGTAATATCTTCCCGTTTTATCTATAACCCCAGTAAAAAACTCTATTCTCTCATACATAAACTGTAAATCAGCATCATCAACATCGGTTCTTGTTCCCTTCAATCCTCGCAGTTTCACTTTTCTTACATAATCAGATCCACTCATAAGCGATTTCTTACCAACTCAATATAACATCGGCCTACCTTTTGTAAGGGTTATTCTAATTTTATTTTCAGCCATATATTATTTCTCCTTCTCTCTTTGCAGTATTTATAATCAGGGAATTGCTTTTTTCCCATTCTTCATCAGAATAATACATAATATCAAAAGGCTTCATTGTTCTCTTTACTAATTCCCTGTTTATACCTGCTGTAAGTTCTATTCTTTCAAAAATGTTTTTATTCCTGAATTCTTTAGAAACAATTATTATATCTATATCACTATCTTCTTTTGATAATCCTTTAACATAAGAACCAAAAATAACGATTCTGTAAATACTAATTCCTCTCTGTTTTAGTAACTCTATTAAAATTTTAGTTAATTCTTTTTTTGTTATTTTTTTTGTTTTAGCCATAAAAATAGCTCCTCTTTATAAGTTTAAGTTTGATCTTTTCACAAAAGTAGTTCAGATTATGAATTTTAGGTGGATCTTTTTTAAACTTTTTTGCATATAACCCTTTTAATGCGATAAGTGACACATAAACACAGTATAGATATACCTACCTGTTTTAAACATTGCATACGCTGTTTCTAAATCATATTCAGCCTGTTTGAACCATTCTTCAGTCGGCTTAAATTTATTTTTTTGCATTTTTGTCTCCATAAATCCATTTTATAACTTTTTCTTATTCCTTAAAGCCAAAAGTATCTATAGTAGTTTCTAAACTTTTATATTTTAACCTATTTGAATTTAAGTTTTTTATTTGTCGTATTTATTTTTCTTTTTGTTCCTCTTTAAATCGCTCAACCTTTATTTCTACTATGCGGAGGGGGCGGGATTTGAACCCGCGCATCCCTTTTAAAGGACAATGCGATTTCGAGTCGCACCCCTTAACCAGGCTCGGGCACCCCTCCAAAGTATTATTATAAAGAAATAAATTTGCATTTTTACTTAATTTTTCATGAAAATTATTAAAATGAAAGAAATTTTTTTTTCCTTTCTCTTAGGATACTTATTCGGCTCTTTCCCATCAGCATATATAATATCAAAAAAAATTAAAAATATTGATATAAGAAAAGTGGGAGACAGAAATCCTGGTGCAAGAAATGTCTATAAAAATGTCGGAAAATTAGCAGGAACACTCACCTTTTTAATTGATTTTTCAAAAGGATTTTTACCAATATTTGTCTTTTATAGAATATTTAAAAAAGAAAATCTCGCTCTTATATCAGGAATTGGCTCTATCCTGGGGCATGATTTCCCTATCTTTTTAAAATTTTACGGGGGAAAATCTATAAGCACAATCCTTGGAATACTATTTTCCCTTTTTCCCTTTGAATTTATATTCTCAATTTTTATTTTTCTCATATTTTTCCTTTTAAAAAAACACTTTGACCAAGCAATCGCACTATTTTTTGTTTCCTTTGTTCTAATCTTAATATTTGAAAAAGTAGATAAAATTTTAATTTTTTACGTTTTATTTATTGTTGCCTCAATCGGAATAAAAAAAATAATTGATTTTCCAAGGGAAAGATTGAGAGGAAAATTGATAAACTCTTAAAGTGAATCCAATTTTTTTTATAATTTTTTCAAGAAATTTTATTTTAAAAAAATTCAGAAAAAAATTCCCTTTTCCCTCAATTGGTGTAGGTGGAATCTCTCTCGGCGGAAGCGGAAAAACTCCACTTGTTATTGAAATAATTAAATTTTTAAAAGAAAAAAACTTAAAAATATCTCTACTTTCAAGAGGTTATAAAAGAAAGGAAAAGGGAATGAAAATTTTTTTTGAAGATTCCAATCCTCAAGTTTACGAAATAGGTGATGAACCTTTTCTTATTTTCAAAAAATTAAAAATACCAATTGGAGTCTATGAAGATAGAAAAAAGGCTGCTGAGGAAATAATAAAGAAAAAAAATATTAACCTTTTTGTTCTTGATGATGCACTTCAGATAAAAAAATACTTTTTTGACCTTAACATTTTTATCCTTGATGAAAAAGAAATTCTAAAAAAGGATATGTTTTTTCCAGAGGGAACTTCAAGAGATTTAAAAAGAGAAATTTTTGATGGTGATATAATTATCATAAACAGAAAATTAAAAGATTTAGAAAGATACAAAATTTATTTTCTTGATAAAAGAAAAAAAACTTATTTTTTTGCAAACTATAAATTTAAAGGATTTAAAAATTATCTTGGAGAAAAGGTCTTTCCTTCAAAAAGGGATTTAGTTTTACTTGTAACAGGTATTGCGAATCCCTTTTCTTTAAAAAAATTTGTTGAAAAAAATTTTATTCTAAGAGAACACCTTAAATTTTTTGACCATCACTTTTATGATGAAAAAGACATGGAAAAAATCCTAAAACTTAAAGATAAATTAAAATGTGATTATGTTATAACAACTGAAAAGGACTTAATAAGAATGGATATAAAAGAAGATTTTTTTATATACCCTGAAATAGAAATGAATATAGAAAAATCCTTTTATGATTATTTATCTTGTTTTATAAAGAAGATAAATACCAGTTAAAAGGGTTAAGATATCACCTGTCCACATTGCAATAAAGGAAGATATTATTCCCCTATCTGCCAGTTCTTCACCCCCAACAAGTAAAATGTAATGAATTGTAAAGATAACTATTGATATTCCAAAAGCTGAGCCCCATCCTGATTTTCCAAAAATTTTAGCAAGAGGAATTCCAATAATTACAAAGGCAAGTGCTGCAAAAGGTATGGAAAATTTTTTATGAACTTCAACCCAGTATCTCTGAATCTGTAAAAAAATAAATTTATTTTCCTCTTTGTTTTTACTAAATTTTTTTTTATTATCTCTTATTAAATTTAAAAGTTCCTTTAAAGTTAATTCCCTATCACTTTTAGAAAAAATTTCTGATTCCCTTTCCTTTTTTTCAGGAATATAAATTTTATGCTCTTTAAATTCAAGCTTTCTTATATTTACTTCATTTCTCTTTTTTTCATGAATTGTTCCATCCTTTAAAACTAAAAGGTAACCACCCTCCTTACCTTTTTTAATTATACCTTCTTTTGCATCAATTATTTGTGAGTAATCCTTATCCTTCTGAAATATTTTTAAATTTTTGAGAACATTTCTTTTTTCATCCTTTTCTTCAACATAAATGCTCATTCCACCTATATCATTAAAAACTTTCTCTTTAATAGCAAGGGAGGGTTTATATTTATACATATAATAAACTTTCTTTTTTAAAATATGGTTAACTTCAGGAACAAAAAAACTATTAAAGTATATTAAAAAGAAAAAAATAAATATTGAAAAAATTAAAGGAAACCTTATAATCCTTAAAAGAGAGATTCCACTTGTAGAAAGGCACATAAGCTCCCTTTCCTGGTTCATATTTCCAAATACATATAAAACAGAAACAAGAACACTCATTGGAATAATAAGTGCAAGCATATAGGGAAGAGAAAGAAAGAGTATATTTAAAACCATAGAAGGAGGAATTTTCTTTTTAAAAATTAAATCAGAAAGATCAAAAATTTTATCAAGGAGCATAATCATAAGAAGAAGAGCTATTGAATAAATAAAGGGCGGAATAAGTGAAAGGAGAATTTCTCTATCAACTTTTGAGAAAGTTATATTCAATCTAAATATTGAATCCCATTGATCTTAAAGCTTCTTTTCCTTCCTCTGTCATTTTTTCAGGTGACCAAGGAGGGTCAAAGGTAAATTCTACATTTACTTCTTTAACACCTTCAATCTGACTTACTTCCCTTCTAACCTGTTCTGCTATATAGGGGTAAATCGGGCAACCCGGGGCTGTTAAAGTCATTAAAATATTAATCTCACCAGTTTCTTTAATATCTATGTTATAAACAAGTCCAAGATCAACAACATTAACAGGAATCTCCGGATCATAAACATTTTTCATTCTCTCTAAAATTTCTTCTTTTGTTGGCATAACTCCTCCCTCTTAATTATAAAAAACGGAGGGGGCGGGATTCGAACCCGCGTCCCCGATATTCTCGGAGAAACGGCTTAGCAAGCCGCCGCCTTAAGCCACTCGGCCACCCCTCCGTCTTATTCAGATTATACAGGATTAAAAGCTAAAATTGGAATATCTGTAAGTTTTAAAACCTTATCAAGAGTTGAACCAAGGAAAAAATGGGAAATACCTTTTCTTCCCCTTGTTGCCATACATATGAGATCTATCCCCTTTTCCTCTGCAAATTCTATTATACCTATTTCTGCAGAATCCCTCTTTATTGCATTCACAAAAATTCTGTACTTACCCTTAAACTTTTCACTTTCTCTATGTAACATTTCTTTTGTTTCCTCTATTAATTTTTCCTCAACTTCTTTTAATCCAATTGATTCAAGAATTTCAATAACATGAAGGAGATGAATTTCAGACCCAAAAATTTCTGCAAGAAAAATTGCATAATCAAGAGCCTTAAAGGAAAGTTTTGAAAAATCAATGGGAACAAGTATCTTATTAACTTTAACACCTATCTTTTCCTTTACCACTAAAACAGGAATCCTTGCATTGGTCAAAATCCTGTAAGCAGTTGTTCCTATCATAAGTTTTTCCCTTTTATTGGAAGCTCCCATTATTAAAAGGTCAATATCCTTTTCATTTATAAACTTTATTATCTCCTCCACTATTTCACCTTTCAAAAGATGAGTTTCAAATTCAATTTTTTTATCTATTTCCTTTTTCTTACTTTCAAAATCCTTTTCAGCCTTTTTCCTTTCTTCCCTTTCCATTAAATTAAACATATTCAAAATCTCTTCTTTTTCCTCAAGAATGGAAATTTTCTTTTCAGGAATTACATGAACTGCATAAAGTTTAGTCTTAAAACTAATAGAAAAAAATTTTGCCCATTCAAAGGCATAGTTTGAAAGAGGGTTAAAGTCAGTTAGCCATAGAATGTTTCTTATTTCCATAATATATTATGGGAGTCCAAATCTAATAGAATCAAGAAGATAGATTAAAAGATAATTGGGTATATTTCTCTTGTATCCTTCAAGAATTTTATAATATTTATCATATAATAAATCAAGGGTATAAGGATCTATTCTCTTATTCAAAAATTCAATTTCCGAAACATATGGATGATCTTTAAAAATTTCCCTTTTACCAAGTTTTAACTCTGTTATCTCTCTTATAAAGAAGCCAAAGAGAAAAATTTTATCCTTTAAATATTCCTTATTTTCTTTTTTATAAACAAAAAAAGGTTCCTCCTCATTTCTCATTATCTCCTTTAGAAAATTCCCGTATTCTTCTTGTATTTTTTCTTTAATTACTCTTTTTGCCAAGCCAATTGAACCTGAGGAAATTCTGTAAAGAAAATATATATATTTCGTTCCTTTAAAATACTCTTTAAAATCCTTAAATTCAAGATTAAAAAAGGGTATATTGATACACCTTGACCTTATTGTTGTTTGAAGAGAGTCGGGGTATGGTGTTATTAGAAAAAAGGTAGCAAATTCAGGTGGTTCTTCTAAAATTTTTAAAAGGGCATTCTGTGCCTCCTTTCTCATTAAATCAGCATCAAGAAAAATATAAAATTTTCTTTTTAATTCAATTGGTCTTGATTTTATTTCCTCTCCTATTTCCCTTATTGTATCTATACCTATGGTAAGATCCCTTGAAAAATAATCAGTTCTTAAATTTTCAAAACTCCATTCACCTTTTTCATAGAGTTCAAGAAGCTCTTCTCTAATCTTATCAGGTAAAATAAAATTTATATCAGGTATAGAAAGACTTTTAAATCTTTTACACATAATACAATTTAGACAGCCTGTTTTATTTTCACACACATACTTCATAAGGATAAATTTTAAAGTTTCTAACTTACCAACACCTTCAGGTCCTGAAAGAATATATGCACCCTGGAATTTATCTTCTTTCAATATTTTTTCAAAATAATTAATTTGATTTCTGTGTCCTAAAATCTGCATTCTATATTTTATATGAAAGATTTAAAAGAATTCATAAAGGAAAAATTAAAGGAAGAGAAACTATTTATTTTTGGATTTACTGATCCAAAAGTAGAAGAAAGAGATATTTTTTCTTTTAAAGAATGGATTAAAAATAAATATCATGCAGATATGAAATGGATGGAAAATACTTTTGAAAAAAGAATTTCACCTTTAAAGGTTTTTGAAACCGTTAAAACTATCCTTGTAGTTGCACTTCCATACAAAAAAATTTTTTTTGAAAAATATAAAATTGCGGGTTATGCCCTTCATGTTGATTATCATAAATTTCTGTATAAAAAATTAAAAAGAGTTATGGAAAAAGTTAAGGAGAAGTTTTTAGGTGTGGAATATAAGATATATGTGGATACAGGACCCATCCTTGAAAGAATGTTCGCAAGAAAAGCAGGAATTGGATTTATAGGCAAAAATACTATGCTTATCTCCTTTAAAAAAGGATCTTATTTACTTTTAGGTACAGTCCTATTAAATAAGGAAATAGAACCGGATAAAAGTATTGATAAAAATTTCTGTGGAAAATGCACCCGTTGTATTGAAGCATGCCCTACAGGTGCTATCGTTAAACCCTTTGTTATTGACTCAAATAGATGCATTTCCTATCATACTATTGAAAATAAAGGTGATATTCCTGAGGAAATAAAACTTAGGATGAACTCTTATATTTTTGGATGTGATATATGTCAGGAAGTTTGCCCTTGGAACAAAAATCCAGTAGAACCAGTGGATTTTCCCTTACATCCATATGTTAAAAATTTTAACCCAGAAGATTTTCAAAAAAATCCAGAAAAATATCTTAAAAACAGCCCTTTAAAAAGGGCTAAAATAAAGGGGTTAATAAGAAACATTAATTTAGTTAAATACCAAGAAGTTTAAAAATATTTAAAACACCTAAGATTATAATTAAAATACCAATAAAAATTTTCATTTTCTTTTCTTCAATTTTTTTTACCACAAGAGCAGAAAAAGGTGTTGAAAGGGATGCACCTAAAAGAAGTGGTAATGCAAGTTTAAAGTCTATTTTTTTCTCAAGGAAAATATAAATTAAAAATGAAACAAAACATATTACACCTTCTGCTAAAGAAGTGCTTCCTATTGAACTTTTTGCTGACCTACCAGAAATAATCTGACCTCCTGTTACAAGGGGACCGTAGCCTCCTGCAGATATACCTTTATTGAAACCACTTAAAAAAGCAACAAATAGAAAAATATTTTTCTTGAAAGCAATTTTCTTTTTGATATTTATTAAAATATATATACCTATTCCTGTTACCATAATTGAAATATATAAATTAACAAATTTTTTAGGTATATTGAGAGCTAAAATTACTGAAAAAATTGCTCCAATTACTCCAAATATAATAAGTAAGAAACTTACTTTTGCATCTTCAGAACGAGGAACATAACCGAGCCCTGCAAGTCTTCTTAAAACAATTTTTTCATCTCTTCTAAAATCAAAATTTACATTCCCAAATTTATGATGAAAGAATCCAGATAAAATTCCTGTTATAAATTCTGACAAAAGAATACAGGGAACAATCTGCGAGGGGGGAAAACCAATTAATATTAAAATTGGAGTTAAACTTGTCCCATAACCCATCCCTATTGAAGAATCTGCAAATTCAAAAATAAATGAAAGAAAAAATAATAAAAAAAATTTCATACTCTAATTATATTCCAATTGGAGTATAAAAATCAAAAAAAATTAAAAGTATCCTAAATTTTTCAGTCTTTCTTTTATTTTCTTGATTTCTTCTTTTGTTAGTTCAATTTCCTCTTTATCTTTTTCTTTTATGGAGAGTAAATCTCTGAGAACATAGATTACAAATTCATTAACACTTCTAAAACCCGTTCCTTCTATAATTTTCTTTAATTTCTCATAAAGAGGGCGTGGAATTTTTATTGTAACCTTATCTTTCAATTTTCATTTACAATTTTTTTAACTTCTTCAGAATCAAGAACTTCTTTTTCAAGTAGAACCTGTGCCAGTTTATTAAGGGCATTTACTTTACTCCTTAAAATCTCTTCCGCCCTTTTTTCAGCCTCCTCTACAATTCTTTTTACTTCCTCATCAATCATTTCACTTATCTTTTCACTAATTCCTCTTTTGAGCGAGAGTTCTCTCCCTAAGAATATTTCCTCATCCTCTTTTGCAAAAGAAACAGGTCCAATTTTCTCACTCATTCCCCACTCTCCTACCATTTTCCTTGCTATCTGGGTTGCCATTTCTATATCATTTGCTGCTCCTGTTGAAAGGGTATTAAAAACAATTTTTTCAGCCACTCTACCTCCCATTAAAACTGTTAACTGGTCAAGGAGATATTCCTTTGGATAAATGTGCCTATCATCCTTTGGAAGCTGCTGTGTAACTCCAAGAGCTTGACCCCTCGGAATTATTGTAACTTTATGAATTGGGTCCGCATTTGGCAAAAGAACTGATAAAATTGCATGTCCTGATTCATGATAAGCAACCTGCTCCCTTTCTCTTTGTGAAAGGACCATACTTTTCCTTGCAACACCCATCAAAATTTTATCCTTTGCCTCTTCAAAGTCTTCCATTGTAATTTTTTCCTTTCCCTTCCTTGCTGCTAAGAGTGCTGCTTCATTAACAAGATTTGCAAGATCAGCACCGGAAAAACCAGGTGTTCCCTTCGCAATAACTCCAAAATCAACATCCTCTCCAAGAGGTTTATTTTTCGAATGTATTTTTATTATCTCTTCCCTTCCCTTTACATCAGGAATAGGAAGGACTATTCTTCTATCAAATCTTCCAGGTCTCAAAAGGGCGGGGTCTAAAATATCAGGTCTATTGGTAGCAGCCATAACAATTATTCCTTCCCTTGGATCAAATCCGTCCATTTCAACAAGAATCTGATTTAAAGTTTGTTCCCTTTCATCATGACCACCACCCAAACCTGCTCCTCTTAACCTTCCAACTGCATCAATCTCATCAATAAATATAATACAGGGAGCATTTTTCCTCGCCTGTTCAAATAAATCCCTTACCCTTGCTGCACCAACACCAACAAATAATTCAACAAAGTCAGAACCTGATATTGAAAGAAAAGGAACTCCTGCTTCTCCAGCAACAGCTCTTGCAAGAAGTGTCTTACCTGTTCCAGGTGGTCCAACAAGTAATACTCCCTTTGGAATCTTGGCTCCCAATTTCTGAAATTTCTGGGGACTCTTTAAAAATTCAACAACTTCTTTTAACTCCTCCTTTGCCTCATCACAACCTGCTACATCATTAAAGGTTACATCTGGTTTTTTATCTGTTATCAACTTTGCCCTTACCTTTATAAAGGAAAAGGCTTTTGAATTCCCAGCCTGAATCTGTCTAAAAAATAAAAACCATATTCCAAGAAAAACTAAAAGCCAGGGAAGATAACCTAAAAGAATATCAATAAAGGGACTTTTAACCTTTGTTTCAACCTCAACCTTCTTTTTGACAAGAAAATCAAGAATATCAGGCTTTTCCATCGGAAGAGAAAGCTTAAATTCTGTAAAATTTAAACCCTTAACCTCTTTTGGATTTTTAAAATAACCCTGAAGTTCTTTTTCTGATACAATTACTTTTTTTATGTTGCCTTTCTCAACTTCCTGAATGAATTCAGAATAGGTTATATTTAAAACTTTTAAATTTTTCTCTGTATAATAAGCTAAAAATAATGCTACAAGAACAAAAATACCTATCCATACAATAATTTGAGTTAAATTTAAAACCTTTTCCCTTTTATCTTTATCATTCATTTTCCATACCTTTCAATTTCTTCTTCTGTGAGTCCATATACATCTTTAAAATACCTGAATTTTTCGTTATAATCAAGACCATAACCCACAAGAAATTTATTTGGAACTTTAAAACCTATTATATCAACATCCAAATTAACTTCCCTCCTTTCATACTTATCAAGAAATACAACTATTTTTAATGACCTTGGTTTTCTTTTCAAAATATCATTTTTTAGAAATTTAAGAGTATGACCTGTATCCACAATATCCTCAATAAGTATAACATCCCTACCTTCAATATCAATGGGGAGATCCCACATTATTCTTACATCCTCTGCTTTTATTTTTGACTTTTTTCCGTAACTTGAAAGCCTTATAAATTCAAGTGTGCAATCTATACCCATTTCCCTTACAAGGTCAGCAAGAAACACAAAACCACCTTTTAAAACTCCTATAAGCACAGGATTTTTATCCTTATATTCCTTTTTTAAAATCCTTGCAATTTCCTTAACCCTTTTTTTAATTTCTTTTTCCTTTAAAATTATTTCCATTTTAGAACCTCAATTTTTAAGTCCTTTCCCTTGATAAAAGGTTTAAAACCTTCAATCCATACAATTTTTCCCTTATATTCAAGAACTAAAATATAATCCCTTAAATAGAAAGGGACCTTTTTATTTTCAAAAAATTTTTTTAATTTTAAATCCTTTTTACCTTCAATATCAATAAGGTCACAAGGCTTTCTAAATCTTAACTTTGCCTCATTTAAAAGATACAAAGGTAAAAAACCTTCCTTATCATTTATTTCAACTTTTACCCTTAAACCTTTTATTATCTCATATTCCCCTTCTCTCAAGGGAATTTCAAAATTAGGTATTTTTTTCATAAAAAGAACATAATCTCCCTTTGAAACAAAAAATAAATCCTTTTTAATTTCAATTTTACCTCCTTTATCAAGAATTTCTTCTATATTTAAAAGCATTTCCCTTTTTAATTCCTCTTCAAAACCAAATTCAAATAAAATATTCTTCAACAATTCTCTTTTTTTAAAAGAAGAACTCGCTATAATTTTTTCCCTATTTATTCTCATAAAAAAAGGAGTTTTTTCCTCAACATATTCTTTAATTTCCTTCTTTATATTTTCTTCATAAAAATTACTTTCTTCAATTATTCTTATATAAAACTTCTTAAACTTTGATAGAGAAAAATTAAATTCTCTAAAAATTTCAGGAATTAAAATATGCCTTATTTTATTTCTTGTTCTTTGAAGAGTGTAATTTTCAATGTCTATGTGGTAGGAAATATCATTATTTTTTAAAATCTTTATAATTTTATCCCTTGGTATTAAAATTAGGGGTCTTATTAATTTCTTATATTTTGGTTTTATAGGTGGATTTAAAAGAGAAAAACCTTCCCTCAAAAATCTTAAAAGAAAAGTTTCAAGGGCATCGTTTAAGGTGTGGGCTGTTGCAATTTTATTAAAACCCTCTTTTTCTGAGACTTCGCTAAGTAAAGTATATCTTTTAACTCTTCCTGCTTCCTCTATATTCAACTTATTATCTTTTGCAAATTTTTTTATATCTTCCTCAAATATAAAAATTTTTAAACCTAAATTAGAGGCAAAATCTCTTGCTTTTTCAGGGGGTAAACTGCCTTCAAGTTTGTGAAATAAATAAAAAAGTGAAATTTCAAGAAAAAATTTTTTTTTTAAATTTAAAAGAACATAGGTTAAAAAAGTGGAATCAGGTCCACCTGAATAGGAAATTAAAATCCTATCTTTTTTTTCAATTAAATCAAAACTTTCAATTGCTTCAAAAACTTCCTCCGGAATCTCAAAATTCTTTAAATTCTTCATCCTTTGATGCGGATACATACTTAATTTTTAAACCTGTCTCCCTTTCAATAAAGAATAGGAATTCTCGCAAATTTTTATCATTTAAATCAGGTTCGAAACTACTAAATTCCTTGTATACAGGTTTTACTTCATATAGTTCAAAAGGCAAAGCAGGAGGAAATTTAAGTCTTTTACCATTAAGCTCATACTCAACGCAAACTTTTATCTTTTCTAAACCTCTTAAAACATCTATTTTTGTAATTACAAGCTCTGTCGCCCCAACTATTCTTATCGCATATCTTAAAAGAGGAAGGTCAAGCCATCCACATCTTCTCGGCCTACCTGTTGTTGCTCCGTATTCCTCTCCTTTCTCCCTTAAATACTCTCCCACTTCACCCTTTTCCTCTGTTGGAAACGGTCCTTCCCCCACCCTTGTATTATAACATTTAAAAACTCCTATTATTCTTTTTATTTTCCATGGTGCAACACCTGTCGATAGAGAAATTGACCCAGAGACTGTATGAGAAGATGTTACATAGGGATAAGTTCCAAGACAAGTATCAAGAAGAGCCCCTTGAGCACCTTCAAAAAGCATTACTTCCCCTTTTTCTTCCTTTTCCTTTATAAAAAGAATACCATCTGTTAAAAATTCCTTAATTTTAAAAAAATACTCATTATATTTTTCAAAGAGCTCCTCACAGGGAATCATCGGTCTTCCAAATCTTGCACCCCTTATCTCACTTGCAAATTCCCACAATTCCTTAAATTTTTTAAAGGCTAAATCCTTGTTTTTAAACTCTCCTATTTTTAATGCCTTCCTTGCAATTAGATCCCTATAAGCAGGTCCTATGCCCCTTCCAGTTGTTCCTATTTTGTGTTCTTTTTTTTTATCCTCCTCTAAAATATCCTCTTCTTTATGAAAACTAAAAACAATTGGAGTTCTTTCGTCTATAAAAAGTCTTCCTTTTACAGAAATATTTTTTTTATTTAAATTTTCAATCTCATTTATAAGTGCTTCAGGATCAAGAACACACCCACAGGAGATTAAAGCTTTTTTATCTGGACAGAGTATACTGGAGGGAATCTGATGAAGAACTATTTTATCTCCATTTCTATATACAGTATGTCCTGCATTTGCTCCTCCCTGGAATCTAATTCCTATTTTATACTCATTTCTAAGGGCATCTATAATTTTTCCCTTTCCTTCATCTCCCCATTGAAGACCTATAATTGCAAGGAATTTTGAGTTCATGTATTTTAATTATAACTTTTTATAACTTAAAATTTAAAATATGAACAGCGCCAGGGTAGCTCAACCGGTAGAGCATCGCATTCGTAATGCGAAGGTTGCGGGTTCAATTCCCGTCCCTGGCTCTAATAACTTCCTCTCCTGAGCCTATTTTTCACTGTTAGCGGTCTAAGAGGAATTTCACTTTTATCTCTCACCCCAGAATATGTTTTAAGAGTTGCAGCCAGTTTCTGTAATCTCTATGAAACCCCTTTTTTAATTGTAGGAAGGGATTCAAGACCCTCTGGAAGATATTTCATTCATGCTGTGATTTCAGCGGCACTTTCAAAGGGCAAAAAGGTTCTTGACTCTAAAATTGTCCCCACTCCAACACTTGTTTATTCTGTCAAAAATAGAGAAAAAGAATCCTCTGGTATTATTGTTACAGCCTCTCACAATCCACCTGAATGGAATGCTTTAAAATTTGTTCATCCAGAAGGGAGATTTTTATTTGAAGAGGAAATTGAAAGACTTAAAAAAGAAATCAGATTTTTTAACTGGGAAAAAACTTTTAATGTTGGAACATTTAAACCCTTTGATCCCATGGAAGAGCATATAAAGGGAATTATTGAAAATAAATTTGTCTTAACTGAAATAATTAAAGAAAAGAAATTCAAAGTTGGAGTTGATACAGCTGGTGGTGCAGGATTTGAAGCTTTTCCCCTTCTTCTTAAAAAATTGGGCTGTGAAGTTTTTACAATGGATACTCAATACGGAAAATACGAAAGACCCTTTGAACTCAGTGTGGAAAATATAAAAAAATTTGGAGATTTTGTAAGGGAAAAGGACTTGGATATAGGATTTGCAATGGATGCTGATGGTGATAGACTGCAGGTTGTAGCAAAAGGCGGTGAAATTTTATCAGAAGAAGAAACTCTTCCAATATGTTTATACTACTTACTCTCAAAGGAAAAAAGTGATATAGTTACAAATTTTTCAACAACAGAACATGTAGAGGATGTTGCTGAAAGATTTAATGTAAGGGTTTTGAGAACAAAAGTTGGTGAAGCAAATGTATTAAAAAAGATGATTGAAGAGGATGCAATCTATGGTGGAGAGGGAAACGGCGGAGTTATAGTTAAAAATTTCAATATGACAAGGGATGCCTTCTTTGCTTCAGCTCTTATTCTTTCCTTTTTAACAGAAATGGGAGATTCAAGGGAGTTCAAAAAATTGTTTAGAAAAAGAATAATGAAAAAACTTAAGTTTCCAATATCAGAAAGAAAGTTACCTGAGAAAATAGAGGAATTTCTATGTAATTTAAATTCCTCTGAGGTAAATAAAGAGGATGGTATAAGAGCAAAATTTCAGGAGGGTTTTATTCATGTTAGAGTATCAAACACAGAACCTGTTTTAAGAGTAATTATGGAAGCAAAAGAAACGGAGGTAATTAAAGAATGGGAGAAAAAGATAAAGGAATTAATTTAAATTTTGCAAGGAAATACAGACCCCAAAAATTCAGTGAAGTTATAGGTCAAGAAGTTATTAAAATAACTTTAAAAAATGCAATTATGATGAATAAACTGGGAAATGAGGTTCAGGCTCTTTTGTTTTCTGGACCAAGGGGAAGCGGAAAAACATCTGTTGCAAGAATTGTTGCAAAGGCTTTGAATTGTGAAAATATAAAGGATGGTGAGCCCTGTGATGAATGTTCTTCTTGTCTTGAAATAAAAAGAGGAGCATCACTTGATGTTCTTGAAATAGATGGAGCTTCTTACAGGGGTATTCAGGAAGCAAAAAACATAATTGAGATAACTAAACTTGTACCCACAAAAGCAAAATATAAAGTTTTTATAATTGATGAAGTTCATATGTTTTCAAAGGATGCCTTTAATGCCCTTTTAAAAACCCTTGAAGAACCACCCAAGAGAGTTTTTTTTATTTTTGCAACTACTGAACTTTATAGGGTCCCTGAAACAATTCAATCAAGGTGTTTAATTTTTGAATTCACTCCCATTCCTGAGGAAAAAATTTTTGAAAGATTAAAAGAGGTATGTGAAAAAGAAAATATAAAATATGATGAAAAGTCATTAAGATTAATTACAAAAATCTCAGGGGGTAGTCTGAGGGATTCTTTACAGAATCTTGAAAAAGCACTTTATTTTTCAGGAGGTGTTTTAACAGAGGAGAAAACAAGAATAGTTATAGGATTCTTGCCTCAAGAAAAAATGGAAAATCTTCTTCTTTTTATTTCAGAAAGAAAAGGAGATGAACTTCTCAAATTCTTAGACGAACTTCTATTCCTTTACACTGAAAAGGACCTTTTAAGGTCTTTCCTCTTCTTTTTGGAAGATGTCTTGAAGGATATGGAAAAAAATATTTATAAAAGATATTCAAGAAATCTATCAAAAACAGACATTATAAGATTTATGCAACATATATTTGATGTTGAAAAGATAATTTATTTTATACAGGATCCGAGAATTTTAATTCTACATGCCTTTTACAAGATGCTTTATCTTCCAAGAAGTTATGAAATTGAGGAAATCCTCGAAAAGGGAGGAGCTTTTGTCTTTTTTGAAAGAAAAGAAGAAAAGGTAAAGGAAGAAACAGAAAATAAAGAAACAAAACTTGAAGAAACTCCTTATGAAATCTTTTTACTTGAAATAGAAAATTTTAATAAACTTATTTATACTATTTTCAAAGAAAAAAGTAAAATTGAGGATAAAAATATTTACTTAAAAATAAAAGAGGGTATAGAAAGAGAAATAATAGAAAAGGAAAAGGAAAAACTTGAAGAAATGATAAAAAGAATTTTTGGTGAGAATTTTGAATTAAAAATTGAAGTTGAAAAGAAAGAAAAAGAGAAAACACAAGATCTTGATATAATTAAAAAATTAGAAAATGAGTTTTCCCTTTCTCTTTTAAAGGAGGAAGAAAAATGAAAGTAACTGTTTTAAATATAGAAGGTCTAAAGTTTAAGGGGATAAATGAAAAAGGAGAGGTAATAATCCTTGACTCAAAGGAATCAGGTCCTTCACCCATGGAAACCCTTCTAATTGCTCTTGGGGGTTGCACTGGAATGGATGTGGTTTCAATACTTAAAAAGATGAAAGTTAATTACACTTACTTTGGAATGGAAATTGAAGGAATAAGGAGAAATGAACATCCACGCGTTTTTGAAAAAATAAACTTAAAGTATTTTTTTAAAGGTGAAAACCTGGATTTAAAAAAAATAAAAAAGGCAATAGAACTTTCTCTTTCCAAATACTGTTCTGTAGCGAATATGCTGAATAAAGTTTCAGAAATAAATTATAAAATAGAAATAATATGAATAACCCCACTTTAACTCTTCTTTGGATTTTTTTCGGTTTCCTTTTTCTGCTTTTAACATTTATATCCTGTTCAAAAAAATGGGGCGTTTTTTCTTTCTATTCATTAATTTGTGCCTATTTTCAGTTTTATGATTTCAACATACTTTTAAATGTTATAATCTTTTTTTCACTTTCACTTATCACTATTTTTTTACTTAGGAAAGAACTATAAAATTTTATTTACTGTTTTTGTGAATAAGAGAAATCGCTGAGGATAAGGCTGTTGATGTAACAAACCCAAGATTTAAAATAATTCTTGAAAAAAGGTTTATAGAATTATGTTTTTTAAAAAATTTAAAAATTGATTTTCTTAAATAATGTTCAGATTTTAAGCCTAAATATCTCCTTGAACCACCATGAAAGTGCACAATTCTTATATCAGGAGCAAAAAATATTTTATATCCCTTTTCCTTCACTCTTAAACATAGGTCAATATCTTCTGCAAAAAGAAAAAAGCTTTTATCAAATCCTCCTACTAAATTAAAAATTTCTCTTCTTATGCTCATAAAAGCACCAACAACTCCCTCTACCTCACAGGCTTTATTTTCTTTTTCTAAATCAAGATAAAGAAACTCTCTTGTTACAGGATTATTTTTAAAGATAAAAGAACCAATTGACTTTCTTCCAAACAAAAGATACTTAAACCTGGGATACCTCCTACAACTGGGTTGAAAACTTCCATCAGGATATTCAAATCTTGGACCTAAAATTCCTAATTTTTCTTCTTTTTTAAAATATTCTTCAATTTTTTCAAAGGTTCCTTTTGGAATAACTACATCTGCATTTGAAAAAACAAGTATCTCTCCTTTTGCATATTTAGATCCAAGATTACATCCCCCTCCATAGCCAAGATTTTTTTTGCTTTCAATATATTTAAACTCAGGGAAAAAATTTTTTGCCTTTTCCAGAGAATTATCTGTTGAATTATTATCAACCACAATAACTTCACTTTCAAAATTCTTAACATTTTGAAAATTTAATTTTATGGAACGTAAAGTGTAAGGAAGATATTCCCCGCTATTAAAATTAACTACAATTACTGAAAATTTCACTTCTCTTCCTTATGTTTTACCTCTTTAATTTTTTCCATCTTTTCATCCATGAGACACTTACCGTTGAATATAACACCATCCTCTACAATAAGTCCCTTACAGTAAAGTTCACCATCAAATCTTGCACTCTTTTCCAGGTGAGCTTTTCCCTCGACAGTTAATTTACCTGAAAAAATCCCCCCAATTTTTACATTTTTTGCCTTAGCTTCTTGCACTCTAACTTTTCCACTCAATCCTATAATCAATATATCCTTTGTCTCAATGTTTCCTTCAAATTCTCCGTCAATCCTTATTCCTCCTCTTGCTTTTATTTCACCTTTTAGATATGTAGTTTCACCTATATGGGTATCTACCTGTGGTGTTGGTTCTTTATTCATCTTTTATTCTAATTTTTTAAGGAATTGAACCTATTTTGACTTCTTCAAATTTCGAAAGTTCTTCAAGAATCAAATTTTTTATTTCTTCCATCCTTTCAGGAGTTTTACCTTCAAATCTTAAAACAAGAACAGGTTGAGTATTAGAAGCTCTCACAAGACCAAAACCATCAGAAAAATTTATTCTAACTCCATCAATATCCATTATTTTATACTTTTTAGAAAATTTCTTTTTAAGTTTTTCAACAACTTTAAACTTGAACTCATCAGGACAATCAACTCTTATTTCCGGTGTTGAATAATAGTAAGGTATTTCATCAACAAGTTCTGAAACCTTTTTTCCAAAAGTGTCAAGCACCTCTATAAATCTTAAGGAAGCATAAATTGCATCATCAAATCCAAAAAATCTATCATTGAAGAAAAGGTGTCCTGACATCTCACCGGCAAGGGGAGCATTTTCCTCCCTTAATTTTGCCTTTATCAGAGAATGTCCTGTTTTCCAGATAAGAGGTTCTCCACCTAAATTTTTTATATACTCATAAACTCCCTGAGAACATTTAACATCAAATATAATTTTACTGCCTCTTCTTTCCTCAAGAACCTTCTTTGAAAGAATAGCAAGTATTTTATCTCCATAAATTATTCTTAATTTCTCATCAATAACTCCGAATCTATCACCGTCACCATCAAAACCAAAACCTGCTGTAAAATTCTTTTCCTCTCTCATAAAGTTTTTAAGATCTTCCATATACTTTTCCACAGTAGGGTCAGGAAGATGATTTGGAAAATTACCATCCGGTTCCATATAAATTCCCTTAAAACTTATTTTAAATTCCTTATAGAGCTTTTCAATCACAGGTCCACAAGTTCCGTTACCAGGGTCAACGAGAATTCTATATTTCTCAGGATCCCATATTCTCACTCTTTCCTTTATTTCCTTAATGTATTCATAAACTATATCCTCTCTTATCCATCTTTTACCATGGCCCTCTGAATATTCTCCCTTTTCAATTATTTCTCTTATTTTTTGAATTTCCTTACCATAAATTGTTTCTTTTCCACACATTATTTTTATACCATTGAATTCCTTTGGATTATGACTTCCAGTAATTTCAATTCCACCATCAAGACCGAATTTAAAAACTGAAAAATATAAGAGGGGAGTTGGAACCATACCTATGTCTATGACATTTAAACCAGACTTCAAAAAAGCATCAAGAAGAACTTCACTTATCCTTGGAGAGGAAAGTCTTGCATCCCTTCCAAGAGATATGGTTTTACCACCTTTAGAGATTAAATAACTTGCAATAGCCTTACCTATGTGCCAGACATTTTCATCTATCAAATCTTCATCAGCAATACCTCTTATATCATATTCCCGGAAAATGAAGGGATTTATCTTCATAGATTTATTTTAAAATAAAAAACCATAAAAAGAAAAATTAAAAAGAGTTTATGTTAAAATATTAATAATGGAAAAAATACTTGTAATTGGAAGCGGTGCAAGGGAACATGCTCTTTCTTATTCACTTATTAAAAAGGGACACGATGTATATGTGATTCCTGGAAATGATGGAATGAAAGAAGGTATTAAAATTTTTCCTGAAATTAAAATTGACTTTGAAAAAATTAAAGATTTTTTGAAAAGAGAAAAAATAAAATATGTTTTAGTTGGACCTGAAGAGCCTCTTGTAAAGGGTATCAAGGATTATCTCAAAGATACTGCCTTTGTATATGGACCATCCAAAAAAGAAGCACTCTTAGAAGGGGAAAAAACTTTTGCCAAAGAATTTATGGCTGAATACGGAATACCTACTGCTAATTTTGAAATTTTTGATGAATCCTCCAAAGCACATAAGTATATTGAAAAAAGGAAAGCACCACTTGTAGTAAAAGCAAGTGGTCTTGCACTTGGAAAAGGAAGCATTGTATGTAAAAATGAAAAAGAGGCCCATGAAGCAGTTAAAAAAATTATGGAGGAAAAAGTTTTCGGAGAAGCAGGAAATTTATGTGTAATAGAGGATTTTCTTGAAGGAATTGAAATTTCTCTTATTATTTCAGTTAGCGGTGATGAATATTTAAGTTTTATTCCTTCCCAGGATCACAAGAGAATATTTGATAATGACGAGGGTCCAAATACAGGTGGTATGGGAGCATATGCACCTTGCCCCTTTGTGAAAGAGTCTCTATTAGAAGAAATTGAAGAAAAGATTATTAAAAGAACTATTAAGGGAATGGTAAATAGGGGATTTGAATATCAGGGCTTTCTTTATTTTGGACTTATGCTTACAGAAAAAGGTCCTTATGTTCTTGAATATAATGTGAGAATGGGAGATCCAGAGGGAGAGGTCCTTCTATATCTCCTTGACACAGATCTATTTGAAATTATGGAGCTTACAAGAAAATTTAAAATTGGTAAATTAAAAAAACTTAAATTCAGGGAAGGTTACGCTACCTATGTGGTTCTTGCCTCAAAAGGTTATCCAGGGGAATATGAAAAAGGTAAATTAATAGAAGGATGGGAAAAAGTTGACTCCGAAGATAGAAAGGTTTTTTTTGCTGGTGTAAAAGAAATTGATGGGAAACTTTACACTAATGGAGGAAGGGTTATGGGAGTTTTAGGTTATGGAAAAAATCTTTTAGAATCAATTGAAAAAGCTTATGAAGGAGTAAATTTTGTAAATTTTGAAGGTATGCATTATAGGAAGGATATAGGCAAAAAGGGTTTAATCCCCTTTTAAATTTAACCTGGGAGGGTATAAAATGGATAAAAACATTTTAAAGGCTTTAAATGATCAGATGATAAGAGAATTTTTCTCATCCTATCTTTATCTTTCAATGGCTGCCTGGTTTGAAAAGGAAAACTTAAAGGGCTTTTCTAAATGGATGAAGGTTCAGGCATGGGAAGAACTTGGGCATGCAATGAAATTTTTTGAATTTATAACAGAAAGGGGAGAAAAACCTGAGCTTGAAAAATTAGAAAAACCAAAAGTAAATTGGAATTCACCCCTTGAAGTTTTTGAGGATGCTTATGAGCATGAGAAATTTATAACAAAAAATATACATGAACTTTATAAATCGGCTGAAGAACTAAATGACTACCCCACAAAAATTTTCTTACATTGGTTTATAGAAGAACAGGTAGAAGAGGAAAATCAAACTCTAACAATTCTTGATACTCTTAAAAAAATAGAAAAATCAACATCAGCTTTATACCATCTTGACTATAAACTTTCAAAAAGGGAATTTAAAAAACTAAATTTGAAACAAGAATAAAAATTAATGAAAAAAAGGAGATGGTTTTTAAAAACAGATAGAATTCCTTCAAGGGAAAATTTGCTTAATTTTTTACTTGAAATAAGAGAAATAGAGGATAAGGAAAGTTTTTTAAATCCTGAACTTTCCTATATATATTCACATTTTAAATTAAAGGGGGTTCATGAATCAGCAATAAAATTAAAAGAAGCAATAGAAAAAAATGAAAGGATAGGGCTCTATTTAGATTATGATGTAGACGGAATAACAGGTGGAGCGCTTTTGTACAGAAATCTAAAAAAATTCGGAGTAGAACCAGAAGTAAAGCTCCCGAACCGTTTAAAAGAGGGCTACGGTGTTCAAATTGAAGGTTTAAAGGAATTAAAAGATAAAGGCGTAAAACTCGTTATTACCGTTGATTCAGGAATAAGAGCCTTTGAAGCAGCCGAATGGGCATTTAAAAACAATATTGATCTTATCATTACTGACCACCATGTTCCTTCAAAAGAACTTCCTCCTGCCTTTTCAATAATAAATCCACATATCAATTATCCTTTTAAGTATCTTTCAGGTGTTGGAGTAGTATTTAAATTTTTACTTTATTTTAATGAAATTATGGGAAGAAATATAAAAGAACTTTTATGGGACCTTGATCTTGTTGCTCTTGGAACAGTTGCTGATATTGTTCCACTTGTATCTGAAAACAGAGTTTTTACCTATCTTGGAATGAAAGTTTTAGAAAAATCAAAAAAGGTGGGTATTAGAGCACTAAAAAAAATTTCAGGAAGAGAAGAAAATTTAAGAACAAAAGATATCGCCTTTATACTTGCACCGAGACTCAATTCAGCTGGAAGAATAAGTGATGCAATATTATCCTTTAAACTTCTTGTATCCAAAGAAAGAGAAGAAGTTATAGAAATAGCAAAAAAACTTGAAAAACTTAATAAAGAAAGACAGAAGGAACAGGAAAAAATCTTAAAAGAAGTGATTTCAATTATTGAAAAAGAAGAAAAAAATAAAGATTACTTTATTGTAGTAAAAGGGAAAGATTTTCATCCAGGTGTAATAGGAATTGTATCATCAAAAATTACCGAAAAATATTCAAGACCTTCAATTGTTTTCACAGAGGAGGGTGATATTTTAAGGGGTTCTGCAAGGGGAGTAAAAAATTTAAATCTTATGGAAATACTTGATAAACTGAGTGACATAATTATTGAATACGGCGGGCACAAAAGTGCTGCAGGTCTTAAGATTTATAAAAGGGACTATGAAAAATTTGAAGAAAGGATAAATACAATAACTTCCCTTTTAGTTAAAGAGGAAGATTTAGAGCCTGAAATTGAAATTGATGCAAAATTTCCTATAGATGAATGGGATATAAATCTTTATAAAGAAGTTATAGAAAAACTTGAACCCTTTGGTGAAGGTAACCCCAAACCAGTTTTTCTTGAGGAAGAAGTTTTCTGTATGGGTAACATAAAGCTAAGAAAAAATAAACACCTTGATTTTTACATAGGCAAAAATGGGAAATTCTTCAGAGCCTTTGTTCCTGAAAGACCTGATGTTTATAATAGAATAATATCAGGAAAAACAAAAATTTCTGTTATTTATACACCTGAAATTGATTATTATTCAAAAAATAAAAATTTATTTTTTAAAATTTTAGATCTTGATATTAAAGATGAAAGATTTTAAAAACAAAAATTTTTTAATAACAGGTGCTTCCTCAGGTCTTGGAAAAGCACTTGCTTATAAAATTGCAAAAGAAGGCGGTAACATTTTAATTGGTTCAAGAAAAAGAGAAATTCTTGAAAATATTAAAGAAGAAATTCTTTCAAAATATAATGTTAAGGTTGAAACCTTCTTTTTAGATGTTACTGATGAAAATAGTGTTAAAAATTTTATTTTTGTAGCACTGGAAAGTTTTGACAGTATAGATTGTCTTATAAATAATGCTGGAATGGGTTTATATTCAAAAATTGAAGATGTAACAAAGGAAGATTTTCAAAAATTATTTGACCTTAATGTTAAAGGAATTTTCTTTCTAACAAGAGAAGTTATTCCCTACATGAAAAAACAAGGGAAAGGAATTATTGTAAATGTTTCCTCCCTTGCCGGTTATGTAGGAACTCCCTATATGAGCATATATGCAGCAACAAAATTTGCAGTTCGCGGTTTTACTGATTCTTTAAGAAGGGAATTAAAACCTTTTAGGATTAAAGTTATTGGTGTTTATCCTGGTCCCTTTGAATCAAACTTTTTTAAAAATGCAATAAATAAAATTGGAGCCCAGAATGTTTCAAAAAATAAATTGATGTGGTCTAACTCAGAAAAGGTTGCAGAGAAAATTATAGAAGGTATTAAAAAAGGCAAAAAGAATATATACATAAAACCCCTATGGAAAGTAATTGCTAAAATGCATGATAATATTCCCTTTTTATTTGACCTTTTCCTTTCCTCAAATAAATATTATAAAAATTTTGAAAATTAATATCTTCTTAAGTAAATAACTGTTCCATCAGGAAACTTTTTTGTAAAAGGAAACTCTTTTTTTAAATAATCTTCATAATCCCTGAAACTGTATTTCATATAAAAGAGTTTATAAATACCCTGAAAGATAATTATTCCATCGACAGGAATAAGTTTAAATAAATAATCATAATCTTCAAAATATGTTAGGGGAAATATACATGTTCTTCCAGTATAAAAACCAATAAGAGCATCAGCATTACTTATTAAAAATTTATCCTCAGATGTTAGAGATTCAATTTCTTTTAAAACTTTTTCACTTAAAAGGAAACTTTCATTTCTTTTTATACCATCCTTAATGATATTTTTATTTTCATGAATTATAAGAATTAAAGTAAAAATTACAAAAAATTTAAAAAAGCTTTTAAAATTATTCAAAAAAGATATAGAAAAAAGAATTATAAGAGGTGAAAGATAAAGTAGAAAGCGATGTTCAGGATTTATAAATCCAAGAATAGGTGCAAATATTAAAAGAGATAATATTAGAAAAGATTTTAGTTTTTTTAAATTTTCATCAGAACTTTTAAACAAAAAGGCAAAAGGAAAAAGATAAAAGGGGGTTAATTTATCAAGGGTTTTAAAATAAAAAAATAAAGAATCAATTTTATTTTCAATAAAAGAAGAAAATCTTATATTCAAAGAAGTTTTATAGGGAATATTTGCAAATTCAAATCCATAAAGAGAATAAAAACCGAGATTAAAAAAGGGATTATCTGTTATTTTATAAATTCTTATAAGCCAGGGTAAAAGGGGTAAAAAAACTGAAATAAGAAAAATAATTATGTTTTTAATACTTACCTTATTTCTATAAAAAATAAAGAAAGCAGGGAAAAGAAATAAAAGGGAAATATAATACCTTGTCAGAATAAAAAGAGAAAGAAAAAAACCTGATAATAAAAAATTTCTTAAATTTTCACCTTTAAATAAAAAAATTAAAAATAAAAAAAATAAAGAAACAGCAAAAGGTTCTGATAATCCTTTAAAAGTTAAATCAAGATAAATTGGGTTTAACATAAAAAAAATAAGTGTTAAAATTTTATTGCTATCTTCTAATTTAAAAATATCAAGAAAAATTAAAAGAAATATTCCTGAAATTATGTAAAATAAAAAACTTGTTAAAAGAATAGTTTTATCACTTATCCCAAAAATTTTGAAAGAAATTGAAATTGAAAGGGGATAAAGTGGCATTCTTAAAATTGATGGAACTGGTATTTTCCTTGAAAAATCAAAGGCAAGTTGAAGGGCATAAAGGTTATTTACAAAAAAATTCTTTTTTAAAACTAAATTTTTTGCAATGTTAGCATACTCATAGGTATCACTTGTTAAATGAAAGGTTGAGTGAGGATATTTTTCTATAAAGATTATTCCTGATAAAAATAAAATAAAAAGAAAAATTATGGATAATTTATTTTTCTTTAAGAATTGAATCATAGGCGTAGAGAGAGGCACCATACATACCTGCTTTATCCTTTAAATCTGCCATTTCAATTTTTATATTTAAAAGGTAATGGGGAACCCTTAAAGAATACTCTTCAAGAATAAAGGGATAAAAAATTTCAAAAGCATTTGAAATTCCTCCACCTATTATAAATTTTTGTGGTGAAAATACCTTTGCAAAATCAGATAGTGCTATTCCAAGTGCCCATCCTAAATTTTTAAAACATTCAACTGCTAAGGTATCTCCCTTTTTTGCCATTTCATAAACTGCTTCTGGTTCTACTTTTAATGGATTTCTTGTTAAAATATGTTCAACTCCTTCTTTCTTTTTCTTATAAAGGAAATTCCTTATTCCTGTCTTTGAAGCAAAGGCTTCTAAGCAACCCTTATTTCCACAGTTACATATAGGTCCATCAGGGTCAATAGTTACATGTCCAAATTCTGCTCCAAGATTTTTATAACCCCTGAACAACTTCCCTTCAATGAAAACTGCCCCTCCAACACCTGTCCCAAGGGTTAGAAATATAAAACATTCAAGTCCTTTTGCCTTCCCAAGTTTCCATTCTCCATAAGCATTCATATGACAGTCATTATCAAAAAAAACTTTTTTCACTTTCAATCTATCTGTTATAACTTCATCAAGATTTTTTCCAAATAAAAAAGGGAGATTTGGAGCAAACCTTAAAATGTTACCTTCTTCAATAACACCTGGAATTCCGAAACCGATAGCTTTTAATCCTTCAATTTTATTTAAAAATTCTATTATTTCTTCTAAGAAATCTTCTTCAGGATTTATTTCAAATAATCTTTCATCAAAAAATTTTTCACCATCATATAGACACAATTTTACTCTTGTTCCACCTATATCGCAACCAGCCACTTTTATTTTCATTTCAATTATTATAAAGCATATCATTATTTTTATGGAAAAAATAATATTTGACCTTCACCAGGATTTACTTGAACCATTGCTTAGGGGAGTTAATTTTGAAAAAAACTTTTTCAAGTTTAATGTTATATCTGTATTTACTCCTTTTATATGGAAAGATAAAAAATTTATTGAAACTCTCGATATTTATAAAGCTTTAAGAACAATTGAAACATATAGGGAATTTGCTGAAAAAAGTGGTTTAATTATTATTGAAAAAAAAGAGGATTTAAAAAGGGTTCTAAATTCTGATAAAAAGGGGTTTATCCTTGAAATTGAAGGATGTTCCTTTATACTTGATAAATATATTTTAAAGGCATTTATTAATCTCGGTGTTAGAATTTTTACACTAACATGGAACTTTTCAAATCACATAGCATCCTCCTGTGCTGAAAAAAATGATTTTGGTTTAACGGATTCTGGAAGAAAAATTGTTGAAGAGATAGTTTCAAATAAATGTATAATTGATCTTGCCCATGCTGGAAGAAAAACCTTTTATGATGTTTATAAATTAAAAATTCCTTTTATTGTTTCCCATACCGGAATTCTTAATAAGCCAAAAAGTAAGAGAAATATTTCTTTTGAAGAAATGAAAAGAATTAAAAAGAGAAAGGGAATTGTTGGAATTGGTCTTGGTAACATTTTTTTTGAAAGGAAAATTAATAAAAATGAGGTTTTAAAGGAAATAAGAAAGTTAATAAAAAAATATCCTGAAAATATAGCACTCGGTTCAGATCTTTTCGGTTTATCAGAAAAACACATAATTGAGGGTTTATACTCTTATAAGGAAATAAAGGAAGCCTTTAAAGAATTTCCGGAAAATTTTTTATATTTGAATGCTTATAAATTTTTTGAAGAAAATTTAACTTAAAAATGGTTGATACACTATTTTTAACAATTGCCTTAATGGGAGACCTTGTGCTCGGCAATGTTTTGAAAGATAGAATTCCCCCTGATTCTGGATTTATTTTATTTAAAAAAGTTAAAAATTTTATAGAAGAATCTGATTTATCCTTTGCAAATTTTGAAGGAGTATTTAATATTGATGTAACAGATAGAAATAAAGAATATAGATTCCTTTTTCCTTTAAGTTCATTAAGGGGTCTTAAAAAAAGTGGAATAAAAGGATTTTCAATTGCAAATAATCATATCTATGATGGAGGGGAAAAGGCAGCAAGAAAAACTTATGAAATTTTAAAAAAGGAAGGTTTCATAGTTTCAGGTTTAAAAGGAACCTTTGATACTTTTAGAATTAAAAATTTAAAAGTTGGTTTTATTGCCTATTCAGTTTATGATTACACAAACAATTTATTGAGGGAAGAGGATTTAAAGTTATTAGAAGTTTTAGCAAAAAAAACTGATATTTTAATTGTATCAATTCATGCAGGAACAGAAGGTGATTCTGCAATGCATGTAAAAGATAAGTTTGAATACTTTTATGGTGAAAAAAGGGGGAATGTAAAAAAATTAGCAAGGTATTTAGTTGATATAGGTTCTGATATAGTATTTGGTCATGGTCCACATGTTATAAGGGGTATTGAGATTTATAAGGAAAGAATAATTGCTTATTCACTTTCTAATTTTGCCTGTTTCTGGGGATTAAATCTTTTCTATCCGAGAAATATATCATTTATATTAAAGGTGAAAGTAAATTCAGTTGGGGAATTTATTGAGGGGGAAATAGTTCCATTAATATTAAATCCACCTGGTATTCCTGAATATGATGAAAAGGAAAGGGCTTTAAAAATTTTAGAAAAACTTATAAAAGAGGATAAATTAGAAAATGTAAAAATAGAAGGGACAAAAATTTTAAAGTTTTAATTTGGAATAATTTTATAATATTACTCTATAACATTTTACATTTTCTTTTATCCCTTTAATTTTCATATATCCTATTTCTTCTATTTTTATTATTGATGGGAGTTTATTTTTTGTACTTTCATCAATTATAATTTCATTGTCAAGAGCTAATTCTTCAAATCTGGAGGCGAGATTTACGGCTTTACCTATTGCAGTGTAGTCTAATCTTGTCTTTGAGCCTATATTACCTACAACTACATCTCCAGTTGAAATTCCTATTTTTACTCTAATACCAAAACCAAACTCTTTTTCAAATTCCTCATTTTTCATTAATATATTTTTTATCAAATCAATTGCTGACTTAACCGCTTCTTCAGCAGCATTAATTGAAACATAAGGAACTCCAAATAAAGCCATTACACAATCTCCTATAAACTTATCAATTACACCATTATATTTAAATATTGACTCTGTTGCAATATTAAAATATTTATTTAAGTAAGAAACAAGTTTTTCTGGTGAAAATTTTTCACTTAAAGAAGTGAAATTACTTATATCTGCAAACATTATACTAATTTCTCTTTTTATTGTTTCAGCTGAAAGAGTGCTTTTACCCTGAGCTATTAATTGATTTGCTAAATGAGTTGGTAAATATCTCATAGCAAATAATTTAATCTCTGTTTCTTTAATAATTTCTTCTTTATAATGCTTGAGAGTTTTAATCATTTCGTTAAAAGAATTAGCAAGCTCTCCAATCTCATTTTTTGCCCTTACATTAACTTGATATCCAAAATCTCTGGAAATTATTCTTTTGATGCCTAAATTTAGCTCTTCTATAGGTTTTGTTAAATATCTTGAAGATAAAATTCCAAATATTATACTAAGAAAAAGAAATATAAAACCTGTTAAAGATGAAAATGTATATAATCTTCTTAAGCTTGCATAAACTATTTCATGGGGCTGAGAAACTACTATTCCCCACTCAAGAGAAGGTAAGGTTGTAAAAGTTCCAAGTAGTTTTCTATTTTTATAATCAATATAATTTTGAGAAAAAGCTATATCAAATTTTAAAATTTCTTTGGAATTCTCAAAATTTTTAAAAAAACCAATTTCCTTTAATTTTTTTTTCTCTTTTACAAATTTAATTTCTGGATGCGCAATAACATTTCCATTTTTATCCAAAATAAAAATAAGGTCATAAATATTAAATCTCCGAAAAGAAAGTTCTTTCAAATAAGAAGAAAGATAGGAAAGAGAAAATCCAGCAGATAAATATCCAATTAACCTATTATCAGACGTTTTCCACTTTTTAATTGCTTCAAGAACTGGGAAGGAATCTTTTTCTGAATAATATAGACTATAAAAAGTTGAATCTGAACGAATTATTTTTATTTTATCGGTTATGTCTTTTAAAATACCGTATTTAGGAGAAGAAAATTGATCAATAAGTCTACCGTTTACATCATAAATACCAATATAATTAATGTTGGGTTCAAAAGAAAGATAAATCTTAACATATTCAATTTTTTTTTCAATATTTAAAGCATTATCATTAAATATATCAATCACATAATTTAAAGCTTCTTCAATTATTTCAGTTTTTTGAAATAAATCTTTTTTTATCTCATCTGAAATAGCAACTGCATACTCTTTTGCTGAAAGAGTCAGGGAATCTGTATTTATCTTTGCAAGAATCAAAGTCAAAAAGAAAGTGGTAAAAAAAACTATAAGAGAAAAAGTAAAGGCAATTTCATTTCTAATTTTTCTCTTTATCATTTAAAAATTACATTCTAATTTCAAGGGCAATACCCAGAATACTATACAGATGCTTTTTATTTCTCATAAAAAAATATTTATCTGAAGAATTGCTGAAATATATACTTTTTGTATATAAAGTCAAAAAAGAATTTTTAGATATCTGTAAATTAAAACCAAACTCAAATTCCGCGGAAGGATCAAAAAACTTCGTCCATCTTTCACCAGCTTGTGCAATAGTATTTTCATTCAAGATATTTTTCCACCATGTTCCACCAATCCCAATCTTAAAAAAAGGAACAAAATTAGAGGAACCAAAATCTAATCTTAAACCGCAACTCCCTGTAATAACTTTGGTTACAAAAATTGAATCATAATCTGCACTGCCAGCAATATATTTTTTCTTTTCAATTGAACCAAGACCAATATCAAAATAAAAACCTCTAAAGTAGGAATATTTTTTTTCAAATCCTATTTTGGCATATATGGAGTTTGCTTTTAACAATGGCAAAAGGAAAAATCCCATTCCAAAATTGATTATTTTAAATTGCCTTATGTAAGGATTTATAAATCTGTATTCTTTACTTTCATTACCTACTTGGTCAATTATCTTTACATTAATTAATCTTGTCTCTGGAGAAATAGAAAAAACAAAAAAACTGTCTTCTTTTGCTAATATTTTATTTCCATTTATAATAACTAAACTTAAGGGCTTAGTTTTTCCAATTAGAAAAATATTTCCATAATTATCCTGCTCAATTTTATAGTTCAATTTTGGTTTTACTGTATCCTTTACTACACTAAATTTAAAAACCTTTGAAAATTTTCCTTCAAAATTATCCTCATCAATTCCACTTAATCTCCAATAATATTCACCTTCAGCAAGTTTGAGCTTTATTGAATCTAAACTCAAAATAGTATCTAAAACCAAATCTCTAAACAGGGTATCTTTGGCACATTGAAAATGAGCTAAAGTAGAAGTTTTTTTCCATCTAAATAAAACTCTCAAATCATAAAGTATTTCATTATCTTGCGGACCTAAAAGTTCTGGTATTTGAGGTAAAGGTCTGGGCGGCTCAGGCGGCTTACCCATTTCAACTTTCGTTCCCTCTCCTTCATTCACTCTTACCTTTTGACCCATTGCTGATACATCTGCATTCCCTTCATAAATAGCAATTAAACTTCTTAAACTCTTATCAACAAGAATTTTGCTATTTTTAGATCTCAGTTCAACAAGAGCCGCCGGTGTATTTACAACAAAATTTTCATCTTTGCTTAGCTTACTTAAAAGCGGTCTCAATGCTCCGCTCTGTAATTCAACTCTGTTAAAAGGACTTTTTTCCCTTTCCTCTTTTAAAAGACCATATATTATTAAGAGTGCATCTTCATCTAAATTTATTCTTCCTTTCCCAGGAAACAATATTTCAGCATTAGAATTCCTTTTTGTATTTACTTTATAAAGTTTATATAAAAAAGCTTCAGGGAAAGCCTTTATCCATTCTGGTCTTAAAAATACAGGTTGAATCAATACCTCATTTTTAAAATAACTCAAAATTGCATCAGGTGAATGAATTGAAATTTCAACCCGACGGTTCTTTCTTCTTCCTTCTTCCGTATCGTTTGGAGCAATTGGATTTTGGGACCCTAAACCGTAAGTATAAATACGATCAGGATGAATACCAAAATTTTTTACTAAATATTTTTTTACACTTGAAGCACGTTTTTGAGAAAGAGCAATATTTATTTTCTCTGAACCAAGATTATCGGTATAACCAGTTATGTCAATTATTATATTAGGATCACTTATTAACTTCTGTGCCACATTTTTTATAACCTCTTCACCCTCTTTTGTTAGATTAGTATCACCTTTTTCAAAATATATTCTTCCAAGTATTTCACCACTAACTAATGAATTGATAGAAATTATTAAAGAGAAAATCATCCTCATTTTTATAACTTCATTTTAAAAATAAATTTTAAATCTTTCATTAAAAAAAATCAATTAAATGTAAAATATCATAACATTTTAAACTGGTTATTAAAATTTTCGGTTTTACTCTATTTTTTTCTCCTAAAACTTTCCGCTCCCCCTTAAACTTGAAAATATTATCATCCGATACATAAATTTTTATCTC
>JBDRZL010000013.1 GCA_039803925.1 candidate division WOR-3 bacterium
CCTATAAGGAGAAGGCAAAGACTTTTTATCCTGAAGTTATTGAATATATAAAGAAAAGGAGATGGGAAATTCCGCGACTTGGACAAATTCCTTTGAAAAAAGAATTAGATGAATTTTGCAAAAATAATAAGATATCTTAAAGATAGAAATGAAATTATAAATCCAAAAGTCAAAATTTCTTTTTATTCAAAAACTGGTAAAGTGGTGATAAGGGAAAAGAGGAAAAAGAAAAAATTGAGAAGAGGTAATTTCACGCCAAATTCTCATTAACAAGCAGAAATGCAAGAGATTTTCTGGAAAAGCTAAAATTATCCTAAAGATCCTCAGAGTAATGTTTTTGTAGAAAGATTTAATAGACTTTTCTACGAACATTTAATTGAGTGGAATTTAAAGGAGATTATTCAGCCTGATAAATTCAACTACTATTTGATGAATTACCTTCTATGGTATAATCCACAAAAACCACATTAAGCCCTTAACACTTTTTCACCCCTTGAATACTTTTTGAAAAATTATATAAGGAACAATTATTATTCTAATATGTATGTAAATCGTACACTCAATAATTCTATTATCTTTTTAAAATTTTTCAGAAAGATAAAACACTTTAAAATTATTTAATAAAACTTTATAAACCTCGTTTAAATAAAATGTTTTTTTCTTGGTTTGAATGTCTTTAATCTTCAACTTCTATCCCTAATTTTTGAAGAAATTCTTTTGCATCTTCAAAATCTATTTCTACTCCTTTTTTTGTGTCTCTCAATCCTCTGTAATAACCTGCAATATGAATTTCATTATATAAACTTTCAAATCTTCTTTTTAACTTCCCATCTTTATGTAATAAATATTTATTTATACAATCTCTGTATCCATCAACACTTTGAGGAAGTTTTTCTTTGTCTATTTTCCCTGTCTTTAATAATACATAATCAAGAGCCTTTAAAATAGAAAGCCATAAAGCTCCATAAGCCTCCTGAACATATTTTATTTCTTCATAATATTCTCCCTCATCATCCAAAGGAGATTTATTTAATGTTTCTTTTGCATTTTTATACAACTTTATTGCCTCTTCTTTTATTTTCTCTATTTCTTCTGGATTTATTTTTAAATTTTCCATACTTATATTATAATTCTTTTCAACATTTTTTGCAGATTTTCTTCAAATCCTATAATTGCTTTTATCCCTTTCCCAAAATCTTTTATTCTGAATATTTCAAAATTTTCTACCGGAACTATTAAAATCTATGATAATTTGAAAAAATTGAGATAAAATGGTGCTTACATGGTAATCACATTTTTGAGGTTTTTTTATCTAATTTACAGTTGATTAGTATATAAGTGATAAAGGGAACATAAAAAAGTTGAAATTTAAAAACTTTATGTTAATAAGTGTTGTTATTAAAGGATTGGTTATATAAGTATTTTAGGTTTAGAGGTATCGTTATGTTTGGGCTTTTGGTAAGTTTGTATCTGGTTTATTTCCTCGTCAGTGTGATTTAGTTGTTATTAATAATGTTTCATTTAGGTTGGAATTATTATTCTGGTATGGTGGCCTATGGGTTATAAAAGATTATTATGAAGTTTTACGATTCCTCTTGATAGGTTATATGATTTATTGAATAATGGCAGTGATTTAGTTTGGGAGAATGAAAGTAAGTTTTATTTATTCTGGCGTGATTTACTTTTTCTATCTGATTTATTTGTATTTGTTGAAAATTAAACTCATATAAAATTATAATAAAAAATAAAGGCTGGGTGCCGGGAAGTGGGTGAAAATCCCACACTGCCCCCGCAACCGTGAGGGACCGGAAAAGAGGTGTTTTCGGGGCTTTTGCCCGCCACTGGGAAATAAGGGTCTTTGCCTATCTTTTAGGCGAAGGCTTTTTTCCTGGGAAGGTGGAAAGCTCCTCTATGAAGGTCCCAAGTCGGGAGACCGACCCAGCTTTCAATTGCCCCGGGGTGGTGGGCTTTAAAGGGTAATATTCCCGACCGGGGAATATTTAAAAGGAGGTTTTTTGTGTTTAAAATTTTAATTCTTTTCCTTT
This sequence comes from candidate division WOR-3 bacterium, assembly GCA_039803925.1. Classification (NCBI taxonomy): domain Bacteria; kingdom Pseudomonadati; phylum Caldifarciminota; species Caldifarciminota bacterium. The sequence continues at coordinate 2,046 of JBDRZL010000013.1, forward strand.
TAAAACAATATCAAATATTTCCTTCTAAAGAAAAAACTTACACTGTGCCACCTATAGAAGTTTCTGCCAAATATCCTGAAAGTTTTCTAATAAGTAAAGGAACATCTTACCTTGTTGATTCCTCACTAATTGAAACTTTTAAATTTGACCCATCTCTCCTTAATCTTTCATTTTCTCCTTCTTTAATATTAAACAGTTACGGTTACCCCGGCTACCTTCAAACAGGTTTTATAAGAGGATTTTCCTCAACAAGAACAGGTATCTATCTTGAAGGATTTAAATTAAATTCAAGAACCTCCGGGTCTTTTAACCTTTCTCATTTATCAGGTTTTTCAGTATCTGGTATTGAAGTTCTTTCTTCTTCAGGTTCTTCTATATACGGTGAAAATGCTTTAAGCGGTGCACTTAATTTTAAACTTTTAAGAAAATCAGGATTTAATTTTAAAGGAGGAGCAGGGAATTTAAATACAACTCTTTTTTCAGGCTCTGCTGGATTGCCCTATACCAATTTTTACTTTGCTGACTATACCTCCATACCACCAGAGAAAAACAGGGATTCCCACTTTTCAAGATTCTTAAATATTTTTGAAAATGAAAATGTAAAATCCCTCTTTTTATATTCAAGAAACAGTATTGGAAACTTTTTTTCTGAAACAGGAAGAGAGAATGATGAATTTATCCTGACAGGTTTTAAATACCTATCAAGATATTTTGATTTTGGATATCAGTTTAAAAAGGATGGTGTGGAAATAAAGGATATCTTTTATAGTTCAAAGGATTACAGCATCTCTAATAGAATTTTCGGAGATTTATTTTTAAATACAGAATATTTGAAATTTAGAACAGGCTTTGAGTATGAAAAAGAATATTTAAAGGGAACTACTTTTGAAAATACGAGTCCAAAAGATGAAAGACTCTATCCTTATCTTACTTTGGATCTTATAATTCAGGGACTTATCCCTTATTTTGAATGTGGAAAAGAACTTAAAGGTTCTTTTAATACAGAAAGTCCCTTTGTTTATAGAGGGGGAATTATATTATTTAAAGAGTTAGGCTCAATTTACTTTAACTACTCAAAGGGCTTCAGGGCTCCTACCCTTTTAGATTTATATTGGCCATATGATGGATTTTCAAAAGGAAATCCTGATTTAAAACCTGAAACTTCAAAGGAAATTGAAGGTGGAATAAAAGTAATTGAAGATAAATCCCTTCTTTTAATTTCCTATTTTAAAAGAGAACTTGAAAATGGAATTACATGGAGCCTTGATGAGAATTTTGTTTATACCCCTCAAAACATTGAAAAAATAAAACTTCAGGGTTTTGAAGGTCTTATTAAAATTGAAAAAGTTCCCTTTATTTTTAGCCTGAATTTTATATTCTACAAAGAAAGAAAAAATATAGAAAATGACTCAGAAAAAACACTATTACTTATTCCCACTTACAATTCAGGTTTTCTTATTGGTTATAAAGAGAGGAATTTTTCTTTATCTTACAGATTGAGATTAATAGGACCTCATTATTCTATAGATCTATCTGATTATCAGGTTAAAAATGTGCAACATGCAATCTTTCAGGATTTATCCTTCACTTTAAAATTGAGTAAATTTATTAATATGTCTCTTGTATCAACGAATATAGATAATAAACCTTTTGAATTTCAAATTGGCTTTCCTCTTGAAAGAAGGAGAATTTATGTTTTTGCTGAATCAAATTTTTAGTTTAATTTTATTATTCGGGTTCGAGCCCCGAATCATTTCCCTTGCTCCAAGTATTACTGATTTTCTTATTAAATTGAATCTTGAAAATTTAATTGTTGGAAAAACATATCTTGACCCTGATTTTATAAAGGCTGAAGTTGTTTTACCCTCTTCAATGAAAATTTCAAAGGAAAAAATTTTGAGTTTAAAACCAACTCATATTATCTCTGCAGGTTTAATTCCAGAAGAGGAGTTATATTACTTTAAAAAAAACGGTATAAAAGTTTTAGATTTTAAATATGAAAGTATTTTTAGTCTTATTGAAACCTACATAGTTCTTGGCAAAGAATTTGAAATAGAAAAAAAAGCCTTAAATGAATTAAAAAGTTTTCTTGATACCTTATTTTTATTTAAAAATATAAAGAATAATAAAAAAGTTTTATTCATTCTTGATTTAACAAACGGAGTATGGTGTCCTGGGGAAAAAACCTTTATAGATGACTTAATTGAATGGACAGGATTTGATAATATATCTGATTTTTTTGAAGGTTATAAAATTGTATCAATTGAAAAAATTTTAAAAGAAGAACCTGATATTGTGATATTTAATTTTAAAAAGGGATATGAGGCTTTAAAAAATACACCTTTTAGAAATTTAAAATCAATAAGAGAAAAAAAATTTTATGAAGTTCCTGACCCAAATTATTTTTCAAGACCTTCTCCGCTTCTAATAAGAGCTCTAAAATTTCTTTCTAAAATTGAATAAAAAAAATTTAGTTCTATTTTTTGTTTTATTTTTAATTTTTATTATATCAATATTAATAGGTCCTGTTTTTTCTTTAGAAAAACAAATAATTTTTAATATAAGACTTCCGAGAATTCTTTCAGTCATTCTTTCAGGTGCGATGCTTTCAGTATCAGGTCTTTTAACACAAACACTGTTTAGAAATTCAATTGCAGAGCCCTATTTGCTTGGAATTTCAGCAGGTGCAGCTCTTGGAAGTTTTATTGGTAAAAATTTCATTCCCTATTTTCCTTATAATACTCAGATTTTTGCCTTTTTATTTTCCCAGATAATTGTTTTTTTGGTAATTTTAATATCTTTTAGAAACGGTTTTTTACCGAGGGAAACCCTTTTACTTTCAGGTATTGCACTTTCCTTGCTCTGTTCCAGTATTCTTTCCTTTTTAATATTTATTTCACCTTCAGAAAGGATAAAGATATTCTTCTTTTTTTTTGGTTCCTTTTCTCTTATTGAATGGGAAGAATTTTTTATTATTTTTATAGTTTTTGTGATTTCTATTTTTCCAATAATCTTAAATTTAAATAAATTTGACCTTTTTCTTTTATCAGATGAAGAAGTTTTATCCCTTGGTATAAATTTAAAAAGGGAAAGAGTTTTTTTATCTTTACTTATATCCTTTATGACTGGTGTTATAACATCGGTTTCAGGAATTATTGGTTTTATAGGTTTAATTGTTCCTCATATTGGTAGAATGATATCGGGTTCAGGAAAGCATAAAAATGTTATTTTAAATGTTATTATAACAGGCTCAATTCTCCTTTTAATATGTGATGATTTGTCAAGGATTCTTTTTAAGGGAGCGGAAATTCCCGTAGGTGTATTTACATCCCTTTTAGGTGTTCCCTTTTTCCTTTATCTTTTAATTAAAAGGAAAAATTATTGAATTTTTTTAAAAAAGGATAAAAAGTAAAGTTTATTGAGGGTTATAAGACCTTTTGGCAAATTATCAATTTTATTTATCCAGTTTGTAACTATTGAAGAAGTTGCCTCATCACCTGGAATTCCTCCTTTAATTTTCATTTCAAGAGTGGGTTTACCTTCTATAAGTATTCTATCTCTTGGATTTTTTGCATCAAGACTCATTTCAAGTAAAAGTTCTATATTTATTTTTTCTTCTGTTTCTATTTTTACCTTGTGAATAATACCGCAAACTTTTCCCTTTTTGACTTCAAAATATTTGGTTTTTATCAATTTTTTTGCAATTTTGGGCTCACATGTTTCCTCTAAATTTTTAATCTTTAATCCCAGAATTTTTGAAACTATTGAAGCTGATTCTAAAAGTCCTACATGTCCTATTTCCCTTTTTTCCCATTTTTCTTTGAATTCCTCTTTTGAAAGTCCTGAACCGATTTTTTTCTGGAGTGGATACCTTCTTTTACTTGCATTATTAATTCTTTCCACATGTATTGAGTAAATTTCTTCAAAAATCCCTGAAAAAATCGCAGGGAGAAAATCCATAGCAAATCCTGGATTTATACCTGTAGGAAGAACAGTCACCCCTTTTTCCTTAGCTTTTTTGTCAATTTTTTCTGCAAGTTCCGAATTTTTAAGATAAGGATCTGTCATTTCCTCTGTTGTTGTAATAATGTTATGTCCCTTATCAATAATTAACATGTACTGGTTAAAAACATCCTTAACAAAAGATCCTGTTAAATGTAAAACTATTCCTTTTTCTCTTTCAAGAACTTTTTCAGCATCTTCTTCCACATATATATTAGAAAATTTTTCTATTCCTGTAATTTCATAGAGAGATTTACCTACTTTTTTAGGATCAATATCAATCACCCCTTTGATTTCAATCCCCTCCTTTAGGTAAAGGTTTTTAACAACACCTTTCCCAATTTCTCCTATTCCAAAAATGTATATCGGTTTCATAGGTTAAAATTTTAAAAAAAATCTTTTTTATTTTTCAAAACTTCTTTCTTATAATAAAAAGTTATGTCTGAGAAAATAACAAAAAAACTTAATCTGGGTTGTGGTAATTTCAAAAAAGAAGGGTATATAAACCTTGATTACAATAAAGATGTAGAACCTGATGTAATACACGATTTAAATGTTTTTCCTTATCCCTTTGAGGATAATGAATTTGATTTAATTGAAGCTTCCCATGTTCTTGAACATTTAGATGATCCCTTTAAAGTTATGAGAGAATTACACAGGATAACAAAAAATAATGGTCTTATTATAATAAGAGTTCCACATTTTTCAAGAGGATTTACCCATCCGGAACATAAAAGGGGTTTTGATGTTACCTTTCCTTTTTATTTTAATCCTTCCTTTTTAGGAGGGTATCAGGGAATTGAACTAAAACTTGAAAAAATGAGACTTCACTGGTTTGGTCAGCCCTATCTTAAAAAAACTGTGCTCCCAAAGTCTTTATTTTTAATTGCAAAATTTATAGGGAAAATAATTGATTTTTTTGCCAATCTTTCTCCTTTTCTTTGTTCAAGATTCTGGTGTTTTTTAGTGGGTGGCTTTGATGAAATAGAATTTCATTTCATAGTAAGAAAATAGTTTTTCTTTGAATTTCATTTAATTTCTTTCTTATGGTATAAAATTAAAAATGGTGGAATTTTTACCTTGAAAATTCTGATAACTCCTCTTTTCGGTATAGGTGATACGCTTATGATGACCCCTGCTTTAAAAATTTTAAAAGAAAATTTAAAAAATTCTGAACTTTTTGTCTTTACAATGTTTGAATCTACAAGGGATGTACTCCTTTATAATCCTTATATTGATCATCTTATTTACTATCCACTTTTAGAAAATAAAATTAAAAGTTTCTTTTATCTTTTAAAAAAAATAAGAATAAAAAAATTTGATTGTGTTATTAATTTTTACCCCACAAATAGAAAAGAATATAACCTTTTTTCTTTTTTAACAGGTTCAAAAATAAGGATAGGGCACTCTTATAGTGTTATGGATTTTGTTGAACTTAATTTTTTAAAAAATAGAAAAATCAAAGAAGATAAAAAACTTCACAATGTTTTAGAAAATGTGAGACTATTGAAAGAATTTTTTAAAATTGATGTTAAAGATATTCCACCACTTCAAATTTATTTGAAAAAAGAGGAAATAGAAAAGGAAAGAGAATTTTTAAAGGAAAAAGGATTGAAGAATAAATTTTTGATAGGAATTCATGCTGGTTCAAGCGTTTTTAAAGGTCACAGGGGAAAAAGATGGCCTTCTCAAAATTTTCTTGATTTGTTAAAGAGAATTAAAGAAAAAATTAAAGATAGTTATTTTTTATTTTTCGGTTCAAAAGATGATGAAGATGTAAATAAATTTCTTGAAAAAAATTTAAAGGATGGAATTTTGATAGGTAACAAAAAAATAAGGGAAGTTGCTTCTTTAATTAAAAATTGTAAAATTTTTATATCCAATGATTCAGGACTTATGCATCTTGCAGCAGCTTGCCGTGTCCCTGTTCTTGCTCTTTTCGGTCCTACTTCTCCCTATAAACTTTATCCCTTTGGTGTAAAACACCGTGTTTGCTTTTTAAATCTTGACTGCTCACCTTGTTTTGTATACTCACCCAAACCTTTAAAATGTGTTAAAAATATTGATTTTAAATGCATGAAAGATATGCAAGTGGATTATGTTTATGAAAAATTTAAAGAACTCCTTGAGGAAGTTTATTGATTTTAAAGTTTTTGAATTAAAAATTTTTCCTTAAAATTTTCTGGTTCAAGTATATTCTGGGAGGGTAATATCTTAAAAATTTCACTGATAAAATATATTAAAATTAAGGTTTTTTCCTTTATAGTGTTTGCTTTAAAAAAATAAATTTCATTATTTTTTCCACTTTTTTTGTATTCCTCTTTGATTTTATCAAGAATATCCTTTTTTGTAGTATCTATTAAAATTAATCCTTCATTAATATCACTAAATAGTATTCTAAAATCTTCCAGATTATCACACTCAAGGCATATTTTAACTTTTATATTTATAGGCTTTAATTTTATCCTTAATTTTTGATCTTGATAAAATATTCTTATAAAATGGGAAAATATTTTTGGATTAGAAAAATCAGGATATGTAAGGTTAATCACGCAAAGTGTATTTAAAAATTCTGTTGTCTTTTTTAAAAATTCTTCTCCTTGCTTTCTATTTCGTGAGATTATATGAATATCTAACATATCAAATTATATACTATAACTTTTAATTTTAAGTGTGATATAAATCACTTTTTATTTTTATTGAAAATTTAAGATTTTTAATATAATATATTTAATAAAAGGGGGTGAAAACTGGGTTTGACGGAAGGAATTGCGGGTGACCGGGGCATGCCAGGGTGCGGGAACCCTGTAAAAACCCGCAAGAAAAAACTGCCAACGCATACGCACTTGCTGCCTAATTAAGGTAGCAGGGTTTACCCGGGTTAGCTCCTTTCCCGGGTAAAACCTTCAGAGATAAGGAGCTTGCCCGGTGAGGTTACCCTTTTTCCTTACCGGGGACAATAAAAAGGGAAACCCTTTTCTCCTGTGCCTGTCCAGGAGGAAGGGTAAATAAAAGACAGGATAAGCATGTAGTCCCGGTATCCAAATCCTTCCGGACGGGGGTTCAACTCCCCCCACCTCCATTATTTGCCGGGGTGGCGGAATTTGGAAGACGCGCCGCCTTCAGGAGGCGGTAGGCTCAAGCCTGTGCGGGTTCAAGTCCCGCCTCCGGCACAAATATTTTGATTGATAAATTTTTTAATTTTTCTTTTAATAAAAAGAAAGATTATTTTTTTTCTTAATATTCAAAACCAGTTTCTAAAAACAGAGGATATAAAAATCTATATAGCAATACCTGAAAATGTTTATTATCAAAAAATTCTTGATATAAAATTTAACCCTCAACCTGATTCAATTTTAAAAGAAGAGTGGGGTCAAAATCTTGCCCTTTTTAAAATTAAAAATATGGAACCCTATGAAGAAAAATCCTTTAAAATGGAAATTAATGCTATTTTTGATTTTAAAAATAAAATAAATTTTTATAACAAAAATATGGAAAATAATTTAGAAATATATCTCAGAGATGACCCTTATCTATGTATGAACTCTGACATTTTAAAAAAAATAGCCTTTAATATAAAGAAAAGAACGAAGGATGATTTAGATTATATAAAAGGGGTTCTTGACACAATTTCAAAATCCCTTTTTTATAGTGTTGATAGATCCTGGCAAAATGCTGAAAAAACTTTCCTTCAGGGACATGGTTCCTGTTCTGAGTACTCCTTTTTATTTTCTTCCTTAATGAGACTTGGTGGTTTTCCAACAAGATTTGTCGGTGGAACTATGGAAAGAACGGGGGGAATAGATTTAACCTTTCACAGATGGGTTGAAGTTTTTTTAAAAGATAAAGGATGGATACCTGTTGATGCTCAATATTATGATTCCCCAGAAAGTAATGGTAAATTTTTCCCGGATGATGAGAGGTTATTTCTTGTAACAACAGTAACTCCTTCTACAAGTTCTTTGCTTGATGAATGGTATAATTTTAATGTAAAAGTAAAAAAAGGTATAATAAAAGTTGATGCTTTTTTTAAATGGGAAAAATGAAAAAAATAAAAAGAATTTTTGTTTCTAAAAATGGAAATATAATAAGTGATTTTGATGAGGCTCAAAATATTTTGACTGAAATAAGAGAAGGTAAAAATTTTTTAGTTATAGATAATGTTAGATATTTTGTTAGAAAGTATGATATTAGAGAAACTCAAGGTCATTTATACCTTTTAAAGACTGATAATAAAAGTATTAAAGATAAAGATATATACTATCATTTAACTGATCTTTTAATAAGTAAATATTTTGATGATATAGAGTTTTTAAAAAATAAAATAGAACTTTTAAGCAAAACCGGAGAATTCTTTGCAGAAATTATTAATATAGAAGAAATAATAAAGAGGATCATAAGAGAAATAAAAAGGGTTTTAAAAGTTGAAATAGTTTCAATTTTTAAAGTAGACGAAAAAGATAAAAAAATTTCCTTTTATGAATTCACAAAGGGAAAAAAAGAGCTGAAATCAATAGAAATTGAATGGGGTAAAGGTATTGTGGGTTATGTAGCTATACATAAAACTCCTTTGATTGTAAATGATGTATCAAAAGATAAAAGATTTTATCCTGAAGTGGATAGGAAAACAGGTTTTAAGACAAAAAATTTAATTGCTTATCCTTTAATAGTTCAAAAGAAGATAATAGGTGTAATTGAAGTAATAAACAAAAGAAATGGATTATTTACAAATAGAGACCTTGAGATTATTTCCCTGATTTCTTCTTCAGCATCCGTTGCATTACAGAATGCTTTTTTATACAGGGAACTTGATGAATTATTTAAAGGAACAATAACATCCCTTGCAAATTCTGTTGAAGCAAAGGATCCATATACCTCAGGTCATGTTAATAGAGTTACAGAACTTTCTGTTGAGATTGGTAAAAGGATAGGTTTAAAGGGAGAAGATTTGAGGACTTGTGAACTCGCAGCAATTTTACATGATATTGGTAAAATAGCTATCCCTGATAGTATATTAAAAAAACCAGATAAACTAACAGAAGAGGAATTTGAGATAATGAAAACACATGTTTATCACGGCGCAAGGATTTTAAATCCTATTCCTGGTATGAAAAATGTAATTCCTGCTGTTTTGCATCATCATGAAAGATGGGATGGAAAAGGTTATCCCATGGGTTTAAAAGGGAAGGAAATTCCTTTAATAGCAAGAATAATAACAATTACAGATTCCTTTGATGCAATGAATTCTGATAGACCTTACAGAAAAAGGCTTGCCCCAGAGGTTATAGAGAAAGAGTTGAGAGAAAAATCGGGTTTTCAATTTGACCCTGAGTTAGTTGATGTTTTTCTTGAAATTGAAGAGGTAAAAGAGTTATTAAATAAATGATGCGAGGGTGGCGGAACTGGCAGACGCGTCAGATTTAGGATCTGATGGGGAGACCCGTGCGGGTTCGAGTCCCGCCCCTCGCACTCTTTTTTATAAATTTACATAAAATAGTGGATCAAAATAATAAAAAACTATTATTTTTAATATTTTTCTTTTATCTTTTAATTTTTCTTTTTACTGCTGAAGGACATGTTGAATCGATTGATGCACAACTAAGATTTGAAATGACTAAAAGTATGGTGGATAAAAGAAGTTTAGAAGTTGACTATTTTCTTGCGAGAAAAGGAAAAGACGGAAGGTATTATAATACATATGGTCCAATTACTTCTTTACTTGCTGTACCTTTCTATCTAATTGCAAAAGCAGTTTACAATTTAACCAATTTAGAAAAAAAGGGGGTTGAAGAGTTTATGTTTTCTATGATGACCCCTATTTTAGGAGCAATTACTGTTTTAATATTCTTTTTATTTTGTTTAAAAGTGATGAGGTTTAACTATAAAAAATCCTTTATAGCATCTATTTTATTTTCTTTTTTTACCCCCTTTTGGTTTTATACAAAGTATTCTGCCAATGAAGTTCCCTGTGCTCTTTTTTCACTTATTGGCTTTTATTTTTTATTAAAAACTGAAAAAAATTCAAAAGATTTATTTTTATCAGGTTTAGGTTTTGGTCTTGCATACCTTACAAGATGGGAGTTTGCTATTTTATTTCCTCCTATATTTATATGGGTTATTTACAGATACTTTCCCCAAGTTAAACCGATCCTTTTATTCTCTTCTGGAATTTTTCCAATTTTTTTATTAGGAATCTTTTATAGTTATACGATTTTTGGAAGTCCTTTTTTTTCTTATGGAGAACCTAAGGGTTTTGAGGAATATATTCCGCGTTCCTTAAATTTATCATGGTTTTTTTCTTATTTTTTCTCTTTTCCCCCCTTAAAAGGTTTTTATAGAAGATTATTTAGTTTTGAGCAGGGGATATTTACTTATTCTCCCTTTATATTTTTTTTTATTAATGGATTTTATCAACTCTTAAAAAAAGAGCGCTCTATTTTCTTTTTATTTCTTTTTGTTATTTTTGTTTGGGTTATTTTTTATACTTTTATTGGTCCAAAAGGTGTAGAAATGGGACCAAGATATCATATACCTATTCTTTTTATTTTTGTATCCTGTTCTCTTTATCCATTAAAGAATTACTTTTTAAAACTATTCTTTTATTTTTTTGTTTTTATTTCATTTATTATAAATTTTTTAGGAATCAATGTTTCATCTCATCGAACTCATCTTAAACTGGAACTAATTTATAGAAAGAATCCTCCATCAGGTTGGGTTATTCAGGAAGAAAGACTTTTTAATATGATATCAGGATGCTTTGAAGTTTGGAGAAATTATATAAAAAAATCTTCAAAGGACTATTTTTTCAGCAGGGAAGATGCCAGTGTAGAAGAGAGACTTGAAAAACAAGCAACGATTGCTCTTCCAAATTTCTGGTGGATTTTCCTTCCTTTTTTCGGTGTCCCTAAATTCATAATTTTATTAAGCATCTCAATTTTCTTAATTCTTATTTTTTATTCTGGCTTAAAAATCAGAAGTTTTTTATTTTATCTTGACAAATTTTATAATATGAAGATATAATATAAAGAGGAGGTAACTATGATAGAATTAATAATTTTAACTCAAGTATTGAGAAGCACATCAATTTTAGAATTACCTACGGCAAATCTTCCAAGGGATCAAATTTTCTGGCAAATAGGTACATCTACTTCTTTTTCTCTTGCATCAAAATATGACCTCCATCCCACTGATTTTGATTTAAATGGTTTTGTTTCCTTTAATGGGAAATGGTTTTTAGGACTGAATATATTTACCTTAAATGAAATTTCCTTTGACCTTGGTTCAATTTTAATTTCTGAGGGAGAAAAATCTCCTTTGGGTCTTTCCTTTGGCTTAAGGAATATATCATGGAAAAAGTATATTTCTTCTGTTGGTGGAGAGCCTGAAAAGGGAGGTGGATTTACTGACGATAATTCCTATATTTTGAGAAGTCCCGAATTATTATCCTTTTACGGTGTTTTATCAAAACATATAAATCCGTCCCTTCTCCTTCACCTTGGATTTGGTAGAGGTGAATTTATAGGTTACGGTCCGAGAAGCAAATTTTTGAATACTGATTTTTTCTTAAAAACTCCCCATGAATATTTTACCTTTGGTCTCTTTGGAACCCTTGAATTTCACCTTACCCCCTCTTTATACTTAGCTCTTGAAGCTGATGGAAGGGATATCAATCTTGGTTTTTTAATTGATGTTGAAAAATTTAAATTTGTTATTGAAGGTCAAAAAATAGAACACTTTATGTTTAGTGGTTACCCAAAATTTCAACCAAGATTTAATGCAGGATTGGCTATTACAAGCAGGGTTATTATTCCTGAAGTTCGTCCGGTCCTTGTAAAATTTGAAATAGTAAATAAGGAAACAAAAAATCTTGTTAAAGGTGCTGTTATAAAATTTTTACAGACAGAAATCCCCAGTCTCATAACTGATGAGAAAGGATTTGCTTATTTAAATATTCTTCCTGGGACTTATATTATATCTATAACTCATCCTGAATTTAAAGTTCTGAAAGCTAAATTAAATATAAGAAAGGATAAGCCTATCTTTGCTAAAATTGCTCTTGAACCAAAAGTAAGTAAAAAAGACATAGCTGCTCAGAAGATTAAGGAAGGTGATGCTCTCTTAAAAGAAGAGAAATTACTTGAAGCAATGAATGCTTATAAAGAGGCACTTAATATCTATCCAGAAAGCAAAACAGCTCAGGAAAGACTTTTGAATGTTGAAAGAGCAATAAAGAATAAAATACTCGAACTTAAATCAAAGGCTAAATACTTTGAAGGAAAAGGAGACTATAAAAGTGCTTTAAGTTATTATAATGATGTTTTAAAAATTTCACCTGAGGATATAGAGGCAAAAGATAAGATTACAGAGCTTGAAAAGAAAATTAAAGAGACAGTACCACCATTATCAGAGAAAAAAGTTGAAACTAAAAAGGAGGAACCCAAAAGACCCTCAAAAGCACAGATTGAAAACACATTAAATAAGGCCATCCAAGAATTTGGGAAAGGTAATTACAAAGAAGCAAAGAAATTATTACAGGAAGTTCTTAAATGGGAGCCCGGTAATCAAAAAGCTCAGGAATATTTAAAGAAAACTGAAGCAAGACTTAAGGCTTTAGGAGAGTAAAATTTCAAAATGCCCTTTGATTTTGAAGAACTTGAAATAGATGGTCTTGTTCTTATAAAAACAAAAAGTTTTCCTGATATAAGAGGATACTTTTTTGAAAGTTATAAGGAGTCAGAATTTAAAAATTGGGGTATTAAAGAAAAATTTAAGCAGGATAACATTTCCTATTCAGTAAAAAACACTTTACGGGGACTTCATTTTCAAAGAAAACCCAAGGAACAAGCAAAACTTGTAAGATGTATAAAGGGAGAAATCTTTGATGTTGCCTGTGATTTAAGAAAAGATTCTAAAACCTTCGGCAAATGGGCATCTGTTATTCTTTCAGAAGAAAACAAGAATATGCTTTATATACCGAAAGGATTTGCACATGGTTTCTGTGTTTTAAGTGATTATGCAATTTTACTTTATAAGGTATCTGAAGAATATTATAAAGAACTTGATGCGGGGATTAGATGGGATGACCCTGACTTAGATATTACCTGGCCCATAAAAAATCCCATACTTTCAGAAAAGGACAAAAACCTTCCCTTTTTAAAAGATATAAAATCTATTCTATAAATATCAGATTCTCAAAAACTTTAACCTTACTTTTACCCTTAATTTTTGCTTCTAAAAATTTTTTAGCAAGTAAAAAGATTTTTTCCATATTTTTATCAGGTTTCCCAAATCTATCTTTGTATTCTTCTATTATTAAATTTATTTCTTCTTCTGATTCAGCAGTAAATAGACTTCTTGAAATATGAAGTTTATCCTCATCTTCCATATTTGAAGGAAAACATAAGGAAGTATAAGAAATTATCTTTGGAATTATTTTTATAACTTTCTCTCCCTTTAATTTCTTTATCTCTTCTTCAAGTAGTTTTATATAAAAATTTATACCCAATTTTTTTATAAATCCCTTTTGCTTTTTTCCAAAAAATTCACCAGGTCCTCTCATTTCAAGGTCTTTTAAAGCCACCTTTTCTCCAGAGCCAGGATAATTGTATCTCTTTAATATTTTTATTCTCTCTCTTGCTCTTTCACTTAATTTATGTGGTAATAAAAGATAAACATAGGATTTCCTATCCCTCCTTCCAACTCTTCCTTTTAAAGCATAAAGTTCTGAGAGTCCGAATAAATCAGGTCTTTCAATTATTAAGGTATTGACATTTTCAAAATCCATTCCTGTTTCAAGAATACTTGTTGTTATTAAAATTTTTATTTCCCCCAAGATAAAAGAAATTAAAGTATTTTCTATTTCCTCTTTATCCATTTTACCGTGCAATATTTCACATCTTACATCTGGAAAAAGTGATTTAATTTTCTCTTTTATTTCCTTTAAAGGTAAAATTCTATTTCTTACATAAATAATTTGTCCGTTCCTTTCAAGCTCTCTTTCAATAGCTTCTCTTACTTTATCGATTGAGTAATTTGTTATTATTATTTCTGTTTCCTTTCTTCCTTTTGGTGGTGTTCTTATTCTTGAAATTTCAAGGATGTTGTAAATTGATAAAGCAAGAGTTCTGGGAATTGGAGTTGCAGAAATAATTAAAGTATCAAGTTCCTCCCTTAAAAGTCTTAATTTTTCCTTATGTTCTACTCCAAATCTCTGTTCTTCATCTATGACAAGAAGGCCGAGTTTTTTAAATTTTACATCTTCAGAAAGTGCCCTGTGAGTGCTAATTAAAATATCAATTTTACCTTCTCTTAAATCTTCAAGAATTTCTCTTTCTTCATTTTTTGTAACAAGTCTTGATAACATTCTAACATTTATTGGAAAATCTTTTAATCTTTCAGAAAAATTCCTGTAATGCTGTAAAACAAGAGGCGTTGTTGGTGCTAATAAAAGTCCCTGGTATCCCTTTAAAGCACACATTGCAAGAGCCCTTAAAGCAATTTCAGTTTTACCAAAACCTGAATCTCCTATTATTAATCTATCCATCCTTTTATCTGATTCTAAATCCCTTTTCGTTTCTTCCCATGCTCTTTTCTGGTCTTCTGTTTCTATATAAGGAAAACTTAATATAATCTCATTTAAAATTTTTTCTTCCTCCTCATTTAGTTTAAATGAAATTCCCTTTAATACTTTTCTTCTTGCTGTTAGGGTTAAAATTTTTTTTGCAAATTCATGGATTTCAATTTTTGTTTTTAAAAAATTTTTTGCCCATAAATTTTTTGAATAATCTGTAAATTTACTTTTTCCAAAATACCTTTCTATTTTATAAATTTCCCAGAAAGGAACAAAAAGTTTTTGATTATCTTTAAAAATGAGTTCTATATTTTCTATTTCCTTTTCTTCACTTTTAATTCTTTTAAATCCTTTAATTGAACATATACCTTCTTCTTCATAAATAACAGTATCACCAGGATTTATTTCAAAAAATTCCTCTTCTCTGAAGGGGAGCGGAAATTTTTGAGAAGTTTTTATAGAAGGATAAAGTTCCCTTTCAGATATTATTATTTTTCCTTCATCGAGAATTTCAAAACTTTCTGAAATGTTCCCCTTTAAAAACTCAATATTATTTATTAATTTTTTTAAATAGGAGTATCTGATTGTATTGTCTGCGACATATATTATTTTTTTGTTTTTATTTTTTATAAACTCAATAAAATCACTAAATTTTTTAAATTTCGGCAATTGGCTTATTTTTTTATCTAAAAAATCCCTTTCACTTATATAATAAAAATCTAATGGTCTTAAAAGATTTGAAAAGAAATTTTGAAATTTTTCTGGAATATAAATATAAAGCACCTCCTTTTTTTCAACACTCTTCTGAGTTACTGGGTCAAAAAATCTTAAATCTTCGATAAAATCACCGAATAATTCTATTCTTAAAGGGAGTTCTGATTCTTCAAAAAAAACATCAATAATATAACCCCTTCTTGCAAATTCCCTTTCTGAATAAACTTTATCATATTCTTTATAACCTGCATTAATAAGTAAATTTATGAATTGGAAAGTTTTTAACTCTATTCCTTTTTTAATTTCAAGGATTAAATTTTTTTCTTTTTTTTCTTCGCTAATTACAATTGGTTCATTAAATATGTCAAAGAGAAGAATCTTGTTTTTAACTTTTTTAAAATATTTATATTCCTCTTCAAAGTTTGATAAAATAAATGGGTATTTATTTTCCTTTAAATTTGTTAATGAGAAAAATTCCACATAGAGAGATATCATTATTTTCCCAAAAGTAAACTTTTTGATTTAATAAAAGCATAAGTAAATATTAAAATGGAAAGTGTCCCCATAACTAAAAAGTTAATTTTTAATTCAAAAAAACCTGAACCCTTTAAAAATATACTCCTTAATATTATCAAAAAATGTGTCAGAGGATTTAAATAGGCAATTATTCTGAAAATTAAAGACATTGATTCTATTGGATAAAAAAATCCTGAAAGCACAAGCATGGGTAAAACAAAAAAAACTGCTTGCATCATTGCCTGTGCCTGAGTTTCAGAAATTATTGAAGATAAAAGTCCTATTCCAAGGATAAGTAATAGGAAAAGAAAGGTTCCTGAATATAAAAGAATTAAATTTCCACGAAAAGGTAACTTAAAAATTATAAGGGAGAAAATAAAAACAATAGTTACATTAATTAAGCCTAAAAATGTATAAGGTAAAATTTTACCGAGAACAAATTCAATATGAGAAATAGGGCTTATAGATAAAAGTTCAATTGTTTCCATTTCCTTTTCCCTTGCAACAGAAATACTAGTTAAAATCATTGAAGTTATAAGAAGCACCATTGCTATTACTGCCTCAACCATATAGTTACTTGACTTGCCTTCAGGATTATAAAGAATAATAATTTTGGGTTCCACTTCATTTTTCCTTAATTTTTGATAAAGAAAATTTGTAAAATAACCCAGAATAATCTGAGTACTCCATGCTCTTGAACCATCAAAAAGAGCAAAAACTTCAAAATTTCTCTCTTTTCTTATTTCTTTATTAAAATTCTCTTTTATTATGATACCAAAATCAATTCTGCCATTTTTAAAATCCTTTTCCATATCATAAGGATCCTTATAAATTTTTACAATTTTAAAAAAAGAAGAAGATGTTAGGGAATATATGAAATCTCTTGATATACTTTTGTTACAGTAATCCAGTACTCCTGTTTTTACATTCCTTACATCAGTGGATATTACATAACCAAAAACTATAAGCTGTATTATCGGTGCCGCAAATACAATAAACCTTGTTCTTTTATCTCTCATAACCTGGACAAATTCCTTTTCAATAAAAAATAAAAGTCTTTTCATGTTAATATTTCTTTTTTTATAGATTTTAAAGCTATAAAAATTAAGATAAAAGATAAAAAAATAAGAAAGAAAAGCTCATCAAGCATATAAAAGATTTCACTATTTCTTAAAAGATTAGCTCTTAAAAGCTCAAGAAAATATCTTGCAGGAACAAAATATGTCAGAATTCTTAATAAAGATGGAATATTTTCAATTGGGAAAATAAATCCAGATAATAAAAAGGAAGGTAATATTGTTGTTAACCATGTTACTTGTAGCGCAGTCTGTGTTTTTTTAAATTTAGTTGAAACTATTATTCCTATACTAAGACCTGAAAGAATATAAATTATAGTGGATAAATAAAGAAATAAAAAATTACCTCTTAAGGGGATGTTAAATAGTATTTTACCAAAAATAAGAACAAGGGTAAATTGAGCAAGACCTATTAAAATATAGGGAATAACTTTACCAATTATTATTTCATAGGGTTTTAATGGTAAGGTGAAAAGTGTATAAAAACTTCCGGTTTCGTATTCTTTACTTATACTTATTGCTACAAGAACAGCTGAGATAACAACAAGAATAATTGCTATAATTCCAGGGACAATAAAAATTTCACTTTTTAATTCAGGATTGAAGAGAATTTTATATCTCAAATCAAAAATATTTTCTTTTTCTAAAAGCATTCTTATCATATAACCTGAAAGGGTTGAAAATAATGTTGGATCAGAACCATCTATAATGATGACAATTTCTTTTAAATTGCGGGGTATAAAAAGTTTTCCTTTTATTTCATTTTTCAAAAATTTATCTTCTTTAAAATCATATTCATTAAATATTCTTGAAAATACATTAGAATTTTTTAAGGTTTCCTTTAACTCCCTTGTAAAATAATCCTTTTTAAAATCAAGGAAGCTCAAACTTACATTTTGAATATCAAGTCTGATTGCATAGCCAAAAATTATAAGTAAAAAAACAGGAATTATTATAGAAAGGGTTAAAGTTCTTATATCTCTTATAATATGCAGGATTTCCTTATATGCAATTGATTTAATTTTTCTTAAAGAATTTTTTATATTTTTCATTTTTAACTCAACACTTTTGCATAGAAAACTTCTTCAAGATCCGGTTCACTTTTTTCAAAATTTATAATTTTTATTCCGCTTTCTTCTATTTTTTTTACTATTTCTAAAATTTTCTCTTCTTTTCTTGAAAAAATTTTAAATCCATTTTTTGTCCTTGTGAAGATAACTTCTTCCTCCTTTTCTATTAAATTTTCAAATTCCAAAACCTTTTCTACTTTTATCTCGTAAATTTTATACTCCTCAAGAAATTTTTTCTTTAAATTGAAAGGCAAGTCAAGGGCTTTATTTTCTCCTTTATCAATAAGTAAAATTCTATCACAGTATTCAGCCTCATCCATATAATGAGTAGTTAATATCATCGTAGTCTCTTTCTCCTTTAAATTACTTAAAATTTCCCAGAATTCTTTTCTTGTCTCAAGACCCATTCCAGAAGTGGGCTCATCAAGAAAAAGTAAAGGCGGACTGTTTATTATAGCGCAAGCAAGGGATAATCTCTGTTTTACTCCTAAAGGCAATTCACTTGCTAAATTATTCCTCCAATTACCTATTTTAAGAAGTTCAATTAGTTCTTCTATTCTTTCTTTTTCCTTTTGAACTTCATATAACCCCGAATAAAATTTTAAATTCTGATAAAGGGTTAAATCAGGATAAAGAGAAAACTTCTGGGATAGGTAACCTATATTTTTTCTTATTTTTCTTATATTTTCCTCACTCAATTTTTCTCCGAAAATTTCAATTTCACCTTCTGTTGGATTAATAATCCCGAGGAGCATTTTAAGAGTGGTTGTTTTCCCAGCTCCATTTGGACCTAAAAGGGCAAAAATTTCCCCTCTTTCTATTTCAAAACTTAAATTTTTAACAGCAATAAAATTTCCAAATTTTTTTGTTAGGTTTTTTACCCTTATAATTTTTTCCTTTTTATTTAGAATATAAAAGTTTTTCTTTTCAAATTCTTCCTCTTCTAAATCTTCCTGCAGATAACCCTCTTTGAGTAAAAAAAATCTATCTGCTCTTTTTGTTTCAAGAATATACGGGGTTGTTATTATTATTGATATTCCATTTTCTTTCAATTTATGAAAAAGGTTCCATAATTTTGATCTTGAAACCGGATCAATTCCTCTTGTTGGTTCATCAAGTAATAAAAGCTTTGGTCTATATATAAGTAAAGTAGCAAGGGAAAGTTTTTTCTGCATACCTCCTGAAAGTTCTTTCACTTTGTTTTTCTTTTTTTCCTTTAATTCAGTTAATTCAAGAATTTTCTGAATTCTTTCTTCTATTCTTTTTTTATCTTCATATATTTCTCCAAAAAAATACATTGTTTCTTCTACAGTGAGGTCTGGATAAAGGGAAAAACTTTCTGAGGAGTAACATATTTTATCCTTGAATTTTTCTCTTTCTTTTAATAAATCATTTCCTAAAAAAATTATTTCTCCCTCATCAGGTTTCAAAAGTCCTGCAATAATTTTTAATAAAACACTTTTTCCAGATCCATCAGGTCCTGTAATTGCAAGAATTTCTTTCTCTTTTAATGTAAGATTTATTCCTTTTAAAATTTCATCATCTTTGAATTTTTTTTTGATGTTTTTTAATTCGAGGATTAAAGTATTTTCCATTTTATTTATAATAGACAGAAACAGTCATTCCTGGTTTTAGAAGGTTATCTCTATTAATAACTTTAATCTTAAACTTGAAAACAAGTAAAGCTTTTTCATCAGGTGTTATAACATTTTTAGGAGTAAATTCTGCTTCTTCTGAAATCCACACAACTTTACCAGTAAACTCTATTTTTTTATCTGTATGGGGTATAATCTTTACAGTTTTTGACAAGTTTAAATCATATAATTCTTTTTGGGGTAAATAAGCATAAACAAAAAGAGTATCAAGATTTGCAATTCTGAAAAGGGGAAAGCCAGGTTTTGTTAATTCACCAACTTCAATATTTTTTTCTATTATTATTCCCTTAACAGGTGACTTTATTATATACTCTTCTTCTTGAATAGATAGCCTTTCCAGGTTTTTTTTGATTGATTCAATATTCTCTTCTACTGATTTAATTTTATACAAAAGTGAGTTATACTTTGTTTTCATTTTTTCATATTCTCTTTCTGAAAGTGCCCCTATTTCCATAAGTTTTTTGGTTTTTTCTAAGTCTTCCTTTAAGTTTTCAATTTCAATTTCAAAAGATTTTTTTTCAAATTGTAAAGCATTCAGTTTATCATTTATTTCTTCTTTTAAAACTTTTAGTTCTCTCGCATCAATCTCAAGAAGAATTTCACCTTTTTCTACCTTTTCTCCTTCTCTTTTATATATTTTTAAAACTTTTCCTGCATATTTTGTTGAAAGTTCAATTTCAGTTGCCTCTACTCTTCCTGATGAATAATTTATTTTACCTTTAGGAAATAAAATATATGCTGTTGTTACTATTATTATTAAGAAAATTAAAATAATAGGTTTCTTTTTCATTTAGTCCCTCCTTTTGATGTTATATTTATAGTTATAGTTTTTCTTTATTTCAATTTAATAGTCTCATAATAAATATACTCATTGTTTAGTAAATAATTCAAAGGAGATTTAAAGGTTATTTCTGAAAGATAAAAACTTTTTAAGAATTTTTTTTCTGGAAAAATTAAAATTTTAACATCACCTTTTATTTTTGCGAGTTCTTTAGCTTTTTCAATTGCCTCAAAAATTCCACCTATCTCATCAACAATTCTAACATTTTTTGCATCATAGCCTGACCATATCCTTCCTCTTCCAATGGAATCTACATATGATTCGCTAAGATTTCTTGAAATTGAAACTCTCTTTAAAAAGTTTCTATATCCCCATTCCAGTTCTTTTCTAAATTTTTCAAGTTCTTCCTCCTCCCATGGTCTTAAAATGGAAAAAGCATCAGAATGTTTTAAGGTTTTTACCCTGCTACTTGTTATTCCAATTTTTTCAAACATATCACCAAAGACAAGTTTACCACCCAGAATACCTATTGAACCTGTGAGTGTTGTATAGTTGGCAAAAATATAGTGAGCTGGACAGGAGATATAATATCCACCTGAAGCTGCAAGCCCCCCCATTGACACAACTACAGGTTTTTTACTTTTTACCCTTTTAATTGCATTCCATATTATTTCTGAAGCAAGGGCTGAACCACCAGGTGAATTTACTCTTATTACAAGTGCTTTGATACTTTTATCTTTTTCTATTTTTGAAAGGATCTCCTGAACCGTTTTTGAGCCAAGCATTTTACCACCAATAAAAGGAAGAGGATTTTTTCCACTTTCACCTTCAATAATTGAACCTTCAAGAGTTAAAAGGGCTATTTTGGGTCTTGTATCAACAAATTCTCTCTTTAAATATTTTTCTTCACTTAAAGTTTTTTCAGAAATTTTTTTAATTTTCTTTTTATTGAACCATTTTTTTATAATATCTTCAAGTTCATTTTCAAAGGCAAATGTATCTATAAGAGAATACTTCAAGGCATCCTCTGAGTTAAAATAAGATTCATTTTCCATAAGTTTTAATAAAGTATCTTCTTTAATATTTCTTGATTCACTTATTTCCTTAACTTCTTTTTCAAGTATTCTCCTTATAAAATGATAACTCTGTAAGCTGTCCTCTTTACTTATATTTTCCCTTATTAGAGGTTCTGCTGCTGATTTATACTCAGCTATCCTTTCAATCTGTGCCTTAATCCCTATTTTTTCAAAAAATTTTTTTAAGTAAATTTTTTCAACATATGGACCTGTAAGTATTATTGAACCTTCATTGGGGATAATAATCTTATCACAGGCACTTGCAATGTAATAATTCCTTTCATCAAGATTTTCTCCATAGGCAACTGTATGTTTTTTTTCTGAAATTTTTTTAATCAATCTTCTTAATTCTTCAGCCTGTGCAGATGAAAAGTAAGGATTTTCAAAATGTATAATAATTCCTTCAATTTCCTTATCTTGGTATACCCTTTCAAAAGTTTTTAAAAGGTCATAAAAGGAAGGTTTTAATTTTAATCTTAAAAATCCAATCTCTTCCCTTTCCTCTGAATATTCATCTTTTAATCTTATATACAGCCATCTATTTTTATAAGAAAAGAATTTGGGATAAAATTCCTTTGAAGTTAAAAATGTATAATTCCTTATTTCGTCTTCTTTATCCATTGAATAGGAGAGTAATCCCTGACCAAAGGATAGTTCTAAACCAAAAAAGTATCTTGTGCCCTCTTTATAAAATTTAGATGATGTTTCTATCTTTGAGTTAAAAATTAAACCAGAAACAGGTTCCATTGAAAAGGAAAAAAAGTAAGAATAAATGCTATCACCTTTTATTTTCATATCAGCTGAAAAAGTTAATCTATCTGTTAAGGGTTTTAAAGCAAATCCCATTAAATATTCATTTTCACTTTTAAAGAAATCACCTTTTGCGCCGAGAGATAAAAAAGAAAAAGGTCTTGCCATAAGTCCCAAAGTATAGTATTTTTCAATGTCTCCAAAGGTATAAGAGATTCCAAAGGATAATTTTTCACTGAGAGGTATTCCTGTCCCCATTTTATATATCTTATTTTTATCCAGAAGTGCAAAAGAAAAGCCAAAATTCTCCATACTCATTCCAAACAAGTGGTAAAATTTTTCTCTTTCAAAATAGGAGAATCTTTCTTCCTTTAAGCTATAGAAAAATTCTGTTCCTTTTTCAAAGGAAAGTCCAGCAGGATTATTTAAAATTGATTTACTTCTTGTAGAAAGGGAAGGAGAAAAGTGATAAAAAAAATATGAGATTATTAATAACTTAATCATGATTATTTTTCATTTTATAAAGGAATTGAACCTTTTTAAAAAATTTCATTAAAATCATATTATGAATGATAAAATAAAAGGAGAAATATGTGCAATTGTTACACCCTTTAAAAGGGATAAAATTGACCTTGATTCTTTCGGAAAACTGTTAGATTTACATATGGAAAGAGAAACTGATGGAATAGTTATTCTTGGAACAACAGGTGAATCCCCAACAGTAGATAAAGAAGAAAGAAAGGAACTTTTAAATTTTGCTAAGGAAAAAATAAAAAATAAAATGAAATTAATAGCAGGTGTTGGGACAAATGATGGAAAGAAAACACTTCTTTATTCTGAAATGGCTCTTGATATTGGTATTAATTATCATCTTGTTGTAATTCCCTATTATAACAAACCCACTCAGAGTAACCTTATTGATTACTTTGTTTTTCTTGCAAAAAATACAGGTGCGAAGATCATAATTTACAATGTTCCTGGAAGGACAGGTGTAAATATTTTACCTGAAACTATTTTAAAAATTTATGAAAAGGTTCCTGAAAATATTGCAGGAATTAAAGAGGCATCAAAGAATCTTGATCAGATGATGGATCTCGCTAAATTATTTAAGGGTAAAATCTCTCTTCTTTCAGGAGATGATTCCTGGACTTTTCCACTTTTATCCCTTGGTTATGAGGGAATTATTTCTGTTTATTCAAATATTAATCCAGGTTATTTAAAAAAGATGATCAATCTTTTTGAAAAGGGTAATATAGAGGAGGCAAGAAAGATGCATTTTGATGCTTTACCTTTGATGAATGCTTTATTTATTGAAACAAATCCCTTACCTGTTAAAACTTTACTTTCATATCTTGGCTGGATTGAGGAGGAATTTAGATTTCCTCTTGGAAAAATGGGTGAAGAAAATAAAAAGAAGTTAATTGATATTGCAAGTAAATATAATTTGCCAAAAGCAAATTTTTAGTTTAAAATAAATTTATGATAAAGATATTTTCAGTTTTTTTATTCTTTCAATTTTTAGGAGGCACTCTTAAGTTTTTATATAAGTCAAAGGTTAATGATGATACAGGAAGTGCTTATCAATCAAGACCTTTCGTTTATTATTCCAACATAGATACAACCATATATGTTGTTTTTGAAGATGATAGGGATAAGGATGGATTAAAAGAAATTTATTTTTCTAAATCACAGGATTTTGGAAGAACATGGTCAGTAAATAAGCTGATAAGTCCTGATTTAAATAGAGACGATTATTTCCCCTGGATGAGTGTTTCCCCTTCAGGTAAAATATATGTGGTCTTTCAAAGTGTTAAAGCTGGTGTTGGTAAAGTTTATTTTACAAGATCCTCTGATAAGGGAAATACTTTTACTACACCTGATACCCTTCCTGGTGTAAAGGTATATTACAGCACTTTTTCAAATATTAATTTTGGTCCACAACCCAAAATTTGTATAGACCCAAAAAATGAAAATAGAATCTATGTTGTTTGGGCAGATGACAGAACCGGTTTGATAAGAATAAGAATTGCAAGATCAGATGATGGTGGCTTAAGTTTTACTGATCTTGGAGAAGTTGATAAAAATCCTACAAATGTGAATAGACACCCCAATATTGCAGTTGATGATTCCGGCTTCGTTCATATAGTATGGGCAAGAGGTAATTCTGGAAATAACCAGGATCCTCATCCTGATATAAGTTATAATATTTCAAAAGATTTTGGTAATACTTTTCTTCCTCAAGATGTTTTTGTTGTTGATAATCCGGGATTTGAGGCTTATAGAGGTCAACCCTCAATAACTGTGACAAGTTCTGGTGATGTTTTTGTTGTATGGGAAGACTCAAGGGGCTTTCCAGATGGAGAACCTCATATTTATTTTGCAAAGAGAATTAGATTGGATTCCTTTTCTCAAAATATAAGAGTTGATATTTCCTCCGGTCCGAGTAACTTTAGACCTATTTTCTTTATTGGACCTAATGGGAAAGGTGTTTGTGCCTGGCATTCCAATCTAATTGCTCTTGATCACTATTCTGTTTTAATGAGTGCTTTTTCTGATACAACCCAAAGTTTCAGCAAGGCACAACTTGTTTTTGAGTTTGATACTACATTTACAGGGACAACTAACGCCAATTTCGGTAATGCTTTTTACCCTCCTTCCCTTTTTGTTGATACTATTAAAGGTTTTACTAATTTCTTTCTTGTATGGCAGGATTTAAAGGAAGATCCTCTCGGAGATATTTACTTTATAAGGGGAAAAGTTATTATATCTCTTTCTGATCTTGATATTCATGGTGATACTTTTGATGCAAAAAATGACACCCTTTTTTTTGGTGAAGTTCCTTCAGACCTTTATGTGGAAAAGAAAATTTTAATTGCAAATACAGATTCTCTTTTTAATCCTGACCCCATTGATGGTCCTTCAAAGAGAAGTATATTTAATTTAAGAGCAGATACTCTTATTTTAAATGGTCCTAAAGGTGGATATTCTAAAGTTTTTGTATATAATAAATTTCCAGATACTCTGAGAGTTGGTGAAAAATTTGAGGTTATTTTAAGAGGTTTTATAAGAGATGAAAGTCCTTATGGAATCTATTATGGGACTATTTATATTAGTGGCATAGATAGAGATTCAGCGGTTGTTGAGGACAGTATAAAGGTAATAATTAAAGGTGGAAAAGCAAAGTCTGATCTTTCCGAAGCTTTTGTTTACCCAAATCCTTTTAAGCCTTCAGAGGGTCATTCTCATATAAGTTTTACAAATCTTTCCCCCAATTCAGAAATTGTTATTTTTGATGTTAATGGAAATAAAATAAAGGAACTTAAATCAGATGGAGATGGTTCTGCAAGATGGGATGGAAATGTAGCTTCTGGTATTTATATTTACTCAATAACAGATAAAAACAAAAGAAAAAAAATTGGTAAAATTGCTATAGTGAGGTGAAACTATGAAAGGTATAGTTTTTTTCATATTAATTAATTTGTTTGAACCCGGGAGTAATTCCTTTGTTTTTTTAAAAAACATAAGAAATGCAAAGGATATAGCACTTGGTGAAACTTGTGCTACTTCTTCTGATGCTTTGAGTTTTCATTCAAATCCTGCAATCCTTTCTGAGGTTTCCAAATTTAATTTTTCTTTTTACAGTTCTATTTTATGGGCTGGTATAAAGGATAACTCTCTTGTTTTGGCAGGGAGAACTCCTTATTTCAATTTTGGTATTTCTTTAATTTATCTAAGTTATGGAAGCTTTGAAGGAAGAGATAGTTTTGGTTATAAGACTTTCAATTTTTCTGCATATGATTTTGAGTTTTCTTTAGGAATTTCAAGGAGTTTTACTGAAAGATTAAGTTTTGGTTTTGTTCTTGGTTATCCTTATGAGAAAATTGATAAAAATTCTTCAGGTTCAATAATTTTTAGCCTTGGAACTAAATATATATTTAAAGATAACCCCTATATAAAGATTGGTTTTTCTTTACAAAATCTTGGTCAAGGTGTTAAGTTCATTAATGAGTCCTTTTCTTTACCTATTGTTTCAAGAGTTGGGTTTTCTTATGGAAAAAAGAGTTTTAATATTGTTTCAGATTTTGTTTTTTCTTCTGATAATACTCCATATTTAACTTTTGGATTCTCTTATTTAATTAAGAATATACTTGATTTGAGATTTGGTCTTAAGACGGATTTTGATTACGGTTTATTAGAGGCTTTTAGATATGGTTTTGGAATAAATTATCCAAATTTTGGAATTGATTATGCACTTTCACCTTCTGCCTCTATTTTTACCCATCATATTTCTCTAAAGATAAATTTTAAATAGAAAAGTTTAAAAGATATAGTTAGGTTTAAAATAGATTACAAATATAAAAATAATGAGATAAGAAAAGTAAATGGTAAAAAAGGGTGTTTCATCAAATTTTTTTCTAAGTGAGAAAATAATGCATAGTGTTCCTGCAATCACAGAGAGGAGAAAAAAAATAATCTTAAAGAGAATTAGAGCAACTAAGATATAAGTTGTGAAAAGTGATATACCAGCAAAAATAGGTGCTCTTTTTTCTCCAACTATCACAGCAAGAGTTTTTATTCCCTGAATTTTATCTCCCTTAAGGTCAAGAACATCCCTGAAGTTCATGGCAAAGGGAAAGGCAAGGATAAATATGAGGTAAAGTTTTACTGGAAATTTTTTTAAAAATTCTGAACCTTCTATAACTGAAAATCCTGAAAGTATTGAAAATAGTGCTGCGAGTGACAATAGAAAAATTGAAATGGGGTAAAACCTTTTAAGTCTGAAAGGCGGAAAAGTATAAATAATCTGAATTATATGAAGTATAAGGATATTTAAAAAAAAATAAATATTTAAAAAAAAGGATAAAAAAATGGAAAGAAACAAAAACAAAATTCCATATTTTAAATAAGTTTTCTTATCAACTATTTCTGCAGTAAGAGGTGTTATTTTAAAGTTAATTTTGTCACCTTCAAAGTCTTCTATATCGTTAAATACAAGTGAAGAGTAAAAAGCAATAAGTATTGTTATTACAGAAAGAATTAATTTTAAAAAGTTAATTTCCAGAAGAGAAATATTTTCCCTTATAACACCAAGTAAAAATCCTCCGGTTGTCAAAAGAGAATAATGAATCTGTAAA
Organism: candidate division WOR-3 bacterium; assembly: GCA_039803925.1. NCBI lineage: Bacteria > Pseudomonadati > Caldifarciminota > Caldifarciminota bacterium. The sequence goes on from JBDRZL010000013.1 coordinate 29,391, forward strand.
TTTATTCTCTGTTTATTAAAATAATAGGGAATTATTTTTAAAAGAAAATTCATATTTCAAGAAAATATTTTGCACTTTCTATGCTTCTTGGATCAATTCTTTTAAGTCCTATTTCTCTTGCATATTCAATAACTTCAAAAAATTCTCTTAGTGTAGGTCTTCTTGAAATTTCCTTGTAATTTTTTGCCTTATATTCAGGTCTGTATTGAGCCATTATATTTATAAAGGTATTTTCTGAAATTTCCTCTTTAATCCATTTAAGTATCTTCTTACTTTCCTCAACTAAATTGGGCATAACAAGATGTCTTAAAAGAATACCTCTTTTTGCAAGACCATTTTCATCAACAATTAAATCACCTACCTGTTTATGCATTTCTTTAATAGATTTTTTTGCAACCTCTGGATAATCAGGTGCAAGGGAATATTTTCTTGAGCTTTCCTTTTCCCAGAATTTAAAATCTGGCATATATATATCAACAATTCCATCCATTATTTCAAGGGATTCCTCTGAATCATAAGAACTTGTATTGTAAACAATGGGAATTTTTAGTCCCATTTCAATTGCATATAAAATAGCCTCCATTATCTGAGGCACAACATGTTCTGGTGTAACGAAGTTAATATTGTGACAACCCTTTTCTTGCAGATAAATCATAATTTTTGCAAGTTCCTTTGGTTTTACTTCATAACCTGAAATGTTTTGTGAAATATCATAGTTTTGACAGAAGACACATTTTAAATTACAACCGGAAAAAAATATTGTTCCTGAACCGTTCCATCCTCTTAAAACATCCTCCTCACCAAAATGGGCAAAAAAAGAAGATACAACTGCATACCTTCCAATTTTACATACCCCTTTTTCATTTGAAATTCTTTTTACTTTACAATTTCTCGGACATACCTTACAGGGTTTATCAAGTAAACTCAGAGCTTTTTCAAATTTTTCTTTAATTTTACCTTCCTCATAAGTTTTTAAATAAACTGGGATAAAAATTTTTGAATCTAACATATTATATTTTATATTTTTCTTCTGGTTTACTTAAAATAAATTATGAAATTTTCAATAATTGAAAGAATATTATTTTTAATTTTTTTTGTGGGCTCAATTTACCTTTTTATTAGAACTCTTTTATATAGATACAGGATAGTTCTTAAAGGTTCTAAAAAACCGGAAATAAACTTCAAAAGGGGAATTAAAAGGGTTTTAACTCTTGTTTTTACCCAGTATGTTCTTGTAAAACAGAGACCTCTTCCAGGTATTTTTCATGCCTTTATTTTCTGGGGCTTCTTTGTTTTTTTACTTTCAACTCTTGATATGATACTTTCTATTTTCGGTTTACCTTCTATACTTGAACTTAAATTCTTTTCTTTTTACCGTTTCTTACTTGATCTTTTTGCTCTTTTTGTTATAATTGGAGTGATTGGATTTTTTGTAAGAAGATTTCTTTTTAAACCAGAAGGAATAACAAATCCAAAACCTTCTAATGAAGTTATTCTTTATGGTAAAGCAAAAAAGGGTCCACAGTTTGAGTCTTTTCTTATATTGCTTTTAATTTTTACCTTAATGGTAACCTATCTTTTTGAAAGTGCAACAGGAATAAAAATTCAGGAAAGGGTTTCTGAGGGAAAATGGTTCTCCTTAATTTTTATAAATTTTGTTCCTGAAAGTATCTTATTCTGGAAATTCAATTATTTTTTACATCTTGTGCTTGTATTTTTATTTTTAAATTTAATCCCGCTTTCAAAACATTTTCATATTATAAATGGAATAATAAATGTTTTTCTTTATGACTTAAATTCCTATGCTTATATTGAAAAAATTGATTTTGAAAAGGAGGATGTTTCTTTTGGTTATTTAAAACCAGAGGATATTTCTTTTAAAGAGAGGTTTGATACTTTTTCCTGTATAGAGTGTGGTAGATGTCAAGATCTTTGCCCTGCTTATGCTTCCGGTTCTTCCCTTTCTCCAAAATATCTTGTTGTGAATACAAGGGAATTGCTCCTTGAAAAAGGAGAAAAGATTTTAAAGGGAGAAGATACTGGTATTAAATTAAAGAACACGGTTATTTCAGAAGAAGCTTTATGGGCATGTACAACTTGTGGAGCCTGTATGGAAGCCTGTCCCCTTGATATAAAACATATTCCATATATATTGAATCTGAGAAGAGGTGAAGTTCTTACAGAAAGCAAATTTCCTGAAGAACTTTCCTTTTTCTTCAAGAATATGGAACAGAAGCAGAATCCGTGGGGATTATGGAGTGATGAGAGGATTAAATGGATGGAAGGATTAAATGTTCCTCTTGCAAGAGAAAAAAATAATTTTGAGTATCTTTACTTTGTTGGGTGTGCTTCTTCCTTTGATAAAAGACTTAATAATATTGCAAGAAGTGTAATAAAAATTTTGAATCATCTTGAAGTGGATTATGCTGTTTTAGGGGATGAGGAAATTTGTAATGGTGATCCAGCGAGAAGGACAGGTAATGAGTATTTATTTCAGATGATGGTGGAGGCAAACATTGAAATATTAAAAAAATATAACTTCAATAAAATACTTGTACACTGCCCCCATTGTTTTAATATTTTTAAAAATGAGTATCCTGATTTTGGATTTAAAAAAGAAGTTATTCATATATCAGAATTTTTGAATTCTTTTATTAAAAAAGGAAATTTAAAATTAAAAGTTGATAAAAAAGATTATACCTTTCATGATCCTTGCTATCTTGGGAGACATAATGGTATTTTTGATGAACCAAGGAAAATAATAAAAACTTTTGGAAGGTTAAAAGAACTTAAAAATTCTCGGGAATTTTCTTTTTGCTGTGGAGCTGGGGGAGGAAGGATGTGGATGGAAACAAAAAAGGGTAAAAAGGTGAATCAGGTTAGGATGAAGGAGATAAAGGATTTTGGTGTGAAAAATGTTTTGGTTTCCTGTCCCTTCTGTTTGAGAATGCTTGAGGATGGAAAAAAAGAAATAGATGCAGAAGAGTTTGAAATTATGGATATAACAGAGATTATTGCTCTTAATCTTTTTACTAAATAATTTAAAATTGAAAAAATATTTTAAAGAAACTTAAAATAGAGTTTATGGAAATTACCTTAAAAGAACTCTTAACTGAAAAGTCTTTAATTGTTCGGAGAAAGATAATCAAAATGCTTTATAAAGCAGGGAGTGGTCATCCTGGAGGTTCCTTATCTATTGTTGATATTCTTGTTACTCTTTATTTTGGGGGTATATTGAGATACAGGGAAGAGGATCCTTTCTGGCCTTTAAGGGATAGACTTATTCTTTCAAAGGGACATGGGGTTCCTGCTCTTTACAGTGTATGGTCAGAGATTGGATGGATACCTGAACATATGTTATGGACCTTAAGAAAAATTAATTCGCCACTTCAGGGTCACCCTGATAGAAGAAAATTTCCTATTCTTGAGATATCTTCTGGTTCCCTTGGTCAGGGTTTATCTGTAGGAATAGGTATGGCACTGGCGGGGAAGATAGATAAAAAAGATTATAGGGTCTATGTTATAATGGGTGATGGAGAAATGGAAGAAGGCCAGGTTTGGGAAGGAGCTATGTTTGCAAGTTTCCACAAATTATCCAATTTAACGGTAATTTTGGATTATAACAAATTTCAGCTTGATGGACCAATTAAGAAGATACTTGATATTGAACCTTTGAAAGAAAAGTGGGAAAGTTTTGGGTGGGAAGTTTTTGAAGTTGACGGACATTCAATTGAAGAGTTAAGTTCTGTTTTTTTAGAAATAAAAAATAATAATTTTGAAAAACCACAGTGTGTTATAGCCCATACTATTAAGGGTAAAGGAGTTTCTTTTATGGAAAATAATAATGAGTTTCATGGAAGGGCACCAACAAAAGAAGAGGCTATAAGGGCTTTAATTGAACTTGGTGAAGAGAATCCTGAAATTTAAATGAGAGAATTCAAATTGGGAAAACCTACAAGAGCAGCTTACGGAGAGGCTCTTTTAAAACTCGGTGAGGAAATTGAAGAAATAGTGGTTCTTGATGCTGATCTTTCAAAGTCAACTCATACTTATCTTTTTGCTGAAAGGTTTCCTGAAAGATTTTTTAATTTTGGTATAGCAGAGGCGAATATGGTAGGAGCAGCAGCAGGTCTTGCAAGGTGTGGGAAAATTCCTTTCTGCTCTTCTTTTGCATGTTTTATGGTTAATAAAGCTTATGAGCAGATAAAAATTTCAGTTGCAGGAAGTAATTTAAGTGTTAAATTTGTGTCATCTCACGGTGGAATTTCAGTTGGTGAAGATGGGTTTACACAGCAGAGTATAGAGGACATAGCCCTTATGTGTACATTTCCTGGTTTTACTGTAATTGCTCCCTGTGATGAAGTTTATACTCAGTGGGTTATAAGGGAGGTGGCAAATAGAGAAGGTCCAGTATATGTAAGAACTCAGAGACCTAAAGCTCCAATAATTTATGAAAATGGAAATAACTTTAAGTGGGGAAAATATATAAAGCTTGAAGATGGAGAGGATGTTGCTATTTTTACCTATGGTTTGACAGTTGCTGAGTGTTTAAAGGCTCATGATTTATTAAAAGAGAAAGGAATAAAGGCTCTAATTTTTGATGCTCCCTTTATTAAGCCCCTTGATGAGGAAACACTTTTAAGGGTAGCAAAAGAGGTTGGAAAAATAGTAGTTGTAGAAGAGCATTTAAAGGATGGTGGTCTTGGTTCAAGAATTGCAAGTTTTTTAAGTGAAAGAAATCCTGTTCCAATAAAAATTATAGCGATAGAAAATACTTATGGAGAATCGGGAAAACCTGAGGAGTTATTTGATAAGTTTGGAATTTCTTATAAAAGAATTTTTGAGAAGCTAATAGATTTTGTTAAAAAAACTTGATTTTTTATATTTTTTTACTTTATCTTTTAAATAAGGGGCCGTAGCTCAGCTGGGAGAGCGGCAGGCTGGCAGTCTGCAGGTCGTGGGTTCAAATCCCACCGGCTCCATCTTAAAAAAATGAAAAAGATTATGAATATTTTGGCAATTATCTTTACAATATTTTGTGCAACACAGGAAAAGATTAAAAATCAAGATATAAGGGAAGAAGATAAAGTTAAAGCAAGGCATCTTTATATAAGAGCAAGTGCCTATCTCAATCAGGAAAGGTATAATGAGGCAATTCCTTTACTTAATGATGCAAAAGCACTTGACCCTTATTTTGTTGAAGCTTATATTGCCCTTGGCAATGCTTATTTATCTTTGAAGGATACACTCAAAGCAAAAGAGAATTTTCTTGAAGCTACAAAAATTTCTCCTAATGATAAAAGAGGCTATCAGGGTCTTGGTTTTCTTTATGGTGTTTATTTAAAAAATTATGAAAAGGGTATATATTTTTATAAAAAGTCCTATGAAATTGATAAAAGTGATCTAAATGTTCTTCTTGTAGTTGCCCGTTTGTTTGAAAAAATAAATAAGGATAGTGCTGAATTTTACTATAAAAAAATATTAAGTATTAATCCTGAAAATCCTGAAGCACTCAAAAAATATTTAAATTTTTTAGTTGAAGAGAAAAGATTTAATGAGGCTCTTATATACGCAAATAGAGCTATAGAAAAATTATCAAATGATGAGACAGTTATGGAAAGTGCATTTAAAGTTTACATACAGATGGGAGAAGCAAAAAAAGCAATTGAAATTGCAAATGAATTAATTAAGAAAAATCCTGATGATTATGTTTATTATCTGATGAGGGGAACTGCTTATGCCTCTCTCAATAATTATAAAAGTGCCTTATCTGATTACAATAAAGCTGAAAGTTTGAATCCAAAAAGTGTGGGTGTTTATATTAGAAAGGCGTTACTTTATAACGAGTTAAAGGATTATAATAAATCTTTGATAGAAGGTAAAAAAGCTCTTGATTTACAACCAAAATCTGAGGAAGTTTTATCTGCAGTATATTATGTAATAGCCGAAAGTTACAAAGGTCTTGCTTTAAACTCAGAAGAGAAAAAAGATTGGGACCAGGCTCTTGACCTCTGGGAAAAAGCAAAAACCTGGTATTCAAGAATTTACTCTCTTGGTGATACTCCTTACAGAGATTATTCTTTAAAAATGGTTGATTATACGAGTAAAAAATGGGAAAAAGTAAAAAGGATTAAACTGGGTATTGATGAGGGATGAAAAGAGGTGGTCTTTTGAGGTCAATTTTAATTATAGTTCTCCTTTTAGTTATTATCATCTATGGAGGCTACGAGCCTTTTCTTTCCTTTATGGGATACTTATCCTTAAAGGAAAAATTAAATGAAATTGCAAAATTTTCAAGAATGCATAAAGATATAGAAGAAGTGAGAAACAGAGTTCTTGAAGAACTTTCTCAAAGCAGATTTTATTTTAATCAAGAAGATGTTGGTGTTTATTACGAGGGAGAAAATATTGTAATAAATGCAAAGTTTTCTGATACTTTAAAGTGGTTGGGAAATTATATAGTAAAACCCATAAATTATAAAGTGGAGGTGAAACGCCTTCCCGTTAGTATCGACTAAATCAAAAAAAATATTAAGTGGAAAGGTTCTTGTCTTAAATCAAAACTACGAACCTCTTTCTCTTTGTTCTGTTAAAAGAGCAATTGTGCTTATTTTACTAAAAAAAGCAGAATGTGTTGTGAGTAAAAACAATAAAAAGATAAGATCCCAGTATATTGAGATAAATGTTCCTTCTGTAATAAGAATAAAGAGATATGTTAACTACAGACCTTACAATGTGCCTATTAATAAAAGAAACATTATGAGAAGGGATAAATATACCTGTCAGTATTGTGGAAAAAAAGGTAATGATTTAACAATTGATCATGTTATTCCAAAAGATAGGGGAGGTAGAGATACATGGCAGAACCTTGTTACCTGTTGTAAAGAATGTAATTTAAAAAAGGGAAACAAAACTCCAAGGGAGGCTGGAATGAAATTGATAAAAAAACCTAAAAAACCCACTTACTTTCATATTCTTTTTTCAGAAGAAGAAATTCCTGATGAAAATTGGAAACCTTATTTATTTCTTTGATTTTTGTTTTACCAATAAAACAAATAGAAATAAAGGGAATTACCCCTTTTCTTGAGAAAAAGTGTATAGAAATTTTAAAGAAATTTGAAAATTTAGAAGCAAGTAAAGAAAATCTTGATAAACTTACAGAAGAACTTTCTTTATTTTTTTTAAAAGAAGGTTATCCTAATGCAAGGATAAGATTTACTGGTTTTGAGGAATATGAAGATGGTTTAAAAATTTTTATAAATGTTTCAGACCTAAATTATTTCATTATTAATGATATCATTTTTGATAAAAATATAAAGACCAAAAAGAAAATATTTTTACATTTTTTCAACTTAATACAGAAACCTTTTAATATACAAGATTTTGAAAAAGGTAAAGAGAAATTAAAAAGGTTTGGTTTTATAAATGTGAGAAATTTTGAATTAAGAAAATTTGGAGGATTAAATTATCTTTATCTTGATATACACGAAAAACCTTCAAACAGTTTTGAAAGTTTTCTCCTTTACGATAATAAAAGGAAAACTTTTGCAGGTAAGATTGAAACGGAAATAAATAATATATTTGGTGATTTAAGAAGTTTCTTCTTAAGATGGGAAAGATTTAGTGAAGGAAAAGCTGATTTTGAAGTAAAGTATACAGAACCTTTTATTTTTAATTTTGATATTTCAATTTCACCCCATTATAATTTATTTCAGAGAGATTCTTTATATATCAAAGAAAATCTTGGTTTAAAAATAAGTTATTTTTTTGAGAGAGTAAAATTTTCACTAATATATGACTATTTTGAAGAAATTCCCTTTCTGAAAACTTCAAGATTTATTAGCTCCAGTGGTTCGGAAATTGTTATTGGAGAAAAGAGTTTTTTACCAACAAACATATATTTTTTCTCATTAAGAGGTATTCTTTTAAAGGGGAAAGGTATCTCCCATAAAGCAATAACTGATTTAATTTTAATGAAAAATTTTATGAGATATTTTTATTCTTCCTTTGAAATTTATTCTGGATTTTTAAATTTTTTAAAAGATACTATTATTTCTGAGTATTTCTTTTTAGGTGGTTTTAAATATCCAAGAGGGTATAGAGAGGAGGAGTTTATTGCAAAATTATTTTTTACCTTTGTTATAGAAAATTATATTAACTTTAAAAATTTTTCTTTTTTTCTCTTTTATGATTACTCAAAAATGAAGTTAATTTCAGAGGAATACATAAATAAAATTGGTTATGGATTTGGATTCTCAGGATTTGAATTTAATACTTATTTTAAAATTTCTTTTGCTTTTCCCTACAAGGAGAGTTTACAATCAACAAAGGTTCATTTTTTTATAAAAAATTACTTTTAACCCAGTATCTCTTTTATTTTGGACAAAGTTTTTTTCGCTTCAATCCTTGCTAATCCAAGATTTTGAATTGTACCTGAAAGAACAAGAAGAAAGTAAACTTCATTATTGACAGGTCTAACAAGAACTGTGTATTTTTTTGTTGTAAATAATATTTCATTCAATTCTCCACCTTCAATACTATCTACAGCTCTTGAGACAACACCTATTATATTGGCGATTTCAGCATCAGCAACAGCTGGGTCAAATTGAGCTTCCTTGATATGCTGTGAAAGAGCTATCCCATCACTTCCAACACAGGAGGCATAAATTGCTCCTTCAACTCTTAAAACAATTTCTTCAAGTATTTGGCCTAAGTTCATTTTTAAAAATTATATTTTACAAGGATTAGAACCAATAAAATTATTTTATTTTATTTTATTCAAATTTTACAAATTACTTGACAAAAAATTTTTTTTTATTTTATAATTATTTAAATTAATTAAAAGGGTAAATTATGAACAGAATATATAAAATTTTTTGGTATTTTATGTTATTTAGTTCTCTAAATGGTTTAACTTGGCAAACTCAGGTGGTAGATGCAACAGGAAATGTAGGGAAATATACATCAATTAAAATTGATAATCAAAATAGATACTATATCTCTTATTATGATTCTACAAATGGGGATCTAAAATTTGCTTATTATGATGGTTCAATTTGGAAAATTGAAACAGTTGATGGATTATTATCAGATGTAGGAAAATGGAGTTCAATCTCCCTTGATTTAAATAATAGACCGCATATTTCTTACTATGATGTAAGTAATAGAGATTTAAAGTATGCTTATTATAACGGATTATTCTGGGTTATAGAAACAGTTGATAATATAGGAAATGTGGGGCAGTTTACTTCTATTTATGTGGATCAAAATGGGATTCCCCATATAAGTTATTTTGATAATACAAATACTGCTCTTAAGTATGCCTATAAACCTACTTCCTCATGGATTATAGAGACAGTTGATAATTCAGCTAATGTAGGAAGATATACCTCCATTATTGTAGATGAAAATGGAAAAGTTCATATAAGTTATAATGACCAGACAAATAATGCTTTGAAATATGCAACAGGTAATTATGGAAACTGGCAGATTCAAACCATTGTAAATAATCAGTATGGTAGTTTTACCTCTATTTCTCTTGATAATAATAATTATCCTTTTATTTCTCATAGAAAATATGGAGGTCAAGGGTCAGAAGGTCTTTATTTACATTTTTTTAATGGAAATACTTGGCAGTCAAGGGGGATTGATCTACCAGGCGGGGGTTCTCTTAACGGAAGATGGACATCAATAAAATATGATAAAACAAGTAGAAATGTTTGGATAAGTTATTATAATGGGGATAATGGGGACCTTAAAGTTGCTTATTCCTTTGATTATCCCAATTATAATACATTTAATGTATTAACAATAGATACAACAGGTGATGTGGGTATGTCTTCATCTCTTGCTCTTACCACTTATGGAACACCTGTTATAGGTTATTATGATGCTACAAATCAGGATCTTAAAATTGCAGAACTCAGAGATGTTGACCCGCCTTCAGCCCCCTTAAATTTAACCGCAAATGGTGATAACCCCTCACCATGGAATAATACAGGAATATTTGAATTAAACTGGGTAAATCCTCAAGATGAAAGTGGAATAAAAAGAGCCCTATATAAACTTTATTTAGCACCCACTTCTAATTTTGATACAACAGGGACATTGAAAGCTAATTCTCCTGATACAGTTCAAATTAATACAGAAGGTATTGTTCCTCTGTATTTATGGCTTCAGGATAATGCAGGTAATTTAAACTATAACAATTACTCTGTTGTTTACTTGAGATATGATATTTCTAAACCTATAAATTCAAAAACAAAAATAAACATAAAATTTTCAAATACATCCACCTATACCATCTCATGGACAAAAGGAAATGATTTGGGAAATCCACCCTCAGGTATTATGGGTTATAATGTTTATTACAGAGATGGAAATGGACCTTGGACTTTATGGCTTTCTAATCACCCTGATACACAGGAAATTTTCACCGGATTGGACGGACACACATACTTTTTTGAAGTTACCTCTCTCGATAGTGCCTATAATGAAGAAATTGGATCATTTCTCCCTGAGGATACTTTATCTTTTGATTTAACTCCTCCTTCTGCTCCTCAAAATCTTTATGCAAATGGTTCTTCACCTTCACCATGGACAAATAACTCTCAATTTATTATAACATGGGTTGAACCAAGTGATTTTTCAGGAATAAGAAAAAGGTTTTTTAAACTCGGTTCCCCACCAAATTCCTCTTTTGATACAACAGGAACATTTCATAAAAGTCCTGATACTGTTACTATTTCTTCAGAGGGTATAATAGATCTTTATCTTTGGTTTGAGGATTCTGCTTCAAATGTTAATCATAATAATAGAGGGAATGTTAAATTGAGGTATGATATAACAAAGCCATTGAATTCATCAGTTAAGATTCCTGAAAAATCTACGAATCAAATTAATTATATTATAAACTGGTCAAGGGGCTCTGATAATCTATCAGGTATAAAATTTTATGAACTCTATTACAAGGTTAAAGGTGGAACATGGAATCTGTATCAATCAAATATAACTGATACCTTTATAAGTTTCAATTTTTCAATTACTGATACTTTTTATTACTTTGAAGTTATTTCTGTTGATAGCGCAGGTAATAAGGAAATTTTAACAGGGTTTGCAGAGGATTCAATATTTGTTGATTTTAAAGCACCATCACCACCTTTAAATTTACTTGCCAATGGCTCAAATCCTTCGCCCTGGACAAATATTAATAGATTTATTATAACATGGACTGAGCCTTATGATATATCAGGCATAAGAAATAGATTCTATAAGTTAAATTCACCTCCTTTTAATCCTTATGACACTACAAGTAGTTTTCATAGAAGTCCGGATACTTTGAGTGTAGATCAGGAAGGTATAATTCCTTTATACCTCTGGCTAAGTGATTCTCTTGGTAATATTTCTCACAACAATTCATCTTCCTGTAATCTAAGATATGATAAAACAAAACCTTTGAATGCAACCTGTAATATTATAGAGTCATCTACGAATCAGTCAGTTTTCCCTGTTAAATGGACAAAGGGTTCTGATAATTTATCCGGTATAATACATTATGAGCTTTACTATAGGGTAAAGAATTCATCATGGATTTTATATGCTGACAGTATAGTTGATACTTTTATAAATTTTCAGGCATCACTTTATGATACTTTTTATTATTTTGAAGTTATTTCTGTTGATAGTGCAGGTAATAAGGAAGTTTTAATGGGTATTCCCGAAGATTCTATTTATGTGGGAAATATAGTGCCTCTTCCGCCTCAAAATATTCTTGCAAATGGTTCAAATCCTTCTCCTTGGACAAAAGATACAGTTTTTATTTTAACCTGGCAAAATCCCTATGATCCAACAGGTATTGTAAAGGCTCTATACAAATTAGGTTCAAGACCGCAGAGTAATTATGATACCACAGGTTCTTTAAGAGGTAATCCTCCTGACACAGTATATACAAAAGTTCAGGGTGGAGTTAAACTTTATATGTGGCTTGTTAATGGTTTAGGAAATCTTGATTATCACAATATTGATTCTGTTCTTTTGAGATATGACCCAATTCCACCCCAGGGAGCCACTGCAAGTACACCTTTATACTCTATAAATGATACACTTATTGTTACCTGGACTTCTGGTGAGGATTTTGGTGGAGCAGGAATTAAGGGATATGATGTTTATTACAAGGATGGAGAAGGTCAGTGGAATTTACTTATAGGTGATATAAATTCCCTTTCTTATATTTTTATTGGTCAGCATGGTCACAAATACTTTTTTGAAGTAGTTTCAAAGGATTCAGCAGGTAATGTGGAAGTTCAGACTTTTATTCCAGAGGATTCTGTAATTTTTGACCTTGTTCCCCCTAATATCACTTCAATAATTCCATCTCATGGTTCCTCCAATGTTCCATATAATACTGATATAAAAATAAGTTTTTCAGAAAAATTAAATAGAAGAACTGTTGCCGATACAAACTTTGAAATTAGAGGCAAAAGGAGTGGTTTTCATACTTTTAATTTAACTTATGATTCTACAAATTTTGTTATAACTCTTGATCCTCATACTGGGTTTTCTTCACATGAAACAGTTTTTGTTAGTGTTTCTCAGAATATAACTGATGTTGCGGGAAACAGATTGGCTGGACAAAGAATTTTCTTTTTTATAACAGAATTGAGACCTGATACAGAGGGTCCTGTTTCAATTGCTTCCATAAATCCAGTTTCTCCAGAACCTTTTAATTATCTTGATATAAATGTTATAGTTTCGGATACAGGAAGAGGTAATTCAATTATAACTTATGCTGAGTTTTTCATTGATTCAATAGGTCAGAATGGATCTGGAATTTTCCTTGATCCTTCTGATGGAAATTTTGATGAAAATTTTGAAGAAGTTTATAAGAAAATTGATTTAGTTCCTTTAAATTTCAAAGCAGGTGAAACCCATTATATTTTTGTTCATGCTAAGGACATAAATAACAATTTTGGTAAATTCGATACAATAAAGTTTGTTATATCACCTGATGATGATACATTACCTCCTTCTTTTATTGGATTTACACAGGGATATATTAATCCCAATACCAACTTCTATATAAAGGGAGTAATTCAGGATCCTTCAGGAGTTTATGATGATAGCACAGGTTCTTTAGGCCAGGGAGTTTATCTCCTTTGGGATAATGATGGTGAAATTGATAATACTTTTAATGAGCTAAAATTAGACAGAACCTTTGGTGACACTTTCAGAACTCTTATACAGATACCAGGTCAGGATTCAGGTGAAATAGTTTATAAAGTTTATTCCCATGATAATGATTTTGATACAGGGCATCCAGCTGACAGAAAAAAAGGTGAAAGTCCGCTTTATAGGGTTATTTTTTATATTCCCATGATGGTAAATCTTACCCATTCACCTGATATTGTTTACATTGGAGACAGTTTAAAGGTAGAAGTTTCTGCAAATATTTCCTTTGGAGAGTCACCAGTTTGTAGTCTTATAACTTCTAAAGGTAGTTTGAAGTTAGAACTTCCACTTTTTGAAATTAGTGGTAATTTATACAGGGGTAAAATAATTACTGAAGGAGCTGATATTGGAATAGCACGGATTGTTGCACATTATAAGGATTATGGAACTCCAAAGAAAATTGAGGATTCAGTATTAATTCAAGCTAAAGGTGAGTTTTTACCTGAGAATACGGTTTATTTATGGCCGAATCCTGCCAGTTCTGAGGGTAATTTCCATTTTTACATAAATCAGAATGCAAAGGTTCAAGTTGAAATTTTTGATATAAGAGGTAAGAAAATTATGGAATCATCTGGTATTTTCAAAGGAGGTGTTAAGCCTCATACGATAAATTCAAATGCTATAAAATTAAATCTTAGAAATCTTGCTCCAGGAGTTTATATTTTCAGATTAAAGGCAGATGCAATTGATACAAAAGAAAGTAAAACAGTTTTGAAGAAATTTGCAATAGTGAGGTAAATTATGGGAATTTTTATTAATTTATTAGTATTTTTAGTTGGTGCTAAATTCTTAACCCTTGGTATAGGTGCAAGGGAAATTTCAATGGGTTCAATAGGTTCTGTTTTTGTGAGAGATGCTAATGCAACATATTTCAATCCTGCTCTACTTTCTATGCAGGATATGGGTAATTTTATGGCTTCCCATACCAATTATCTCCTTGATATGAGGTTGGAATCTTTCAGTGTATCCCATCCTTTTGGTAAAATTCATACTGGTTTAAATTTTTATGGTTTTTTTGTTTCAGAACTGGAAGGGAGAACTGGACCTTCAGAAACTTTTTCTCTCTTCGGGGCATCTTTTTTAAATACAAATTTTTCAATTGCTTCCTTTTTATATAGAAATTTAAGTTTAGGTTTGTCAATAAAAAATGTGTATGAAAAAATAGATACTTTCAGTTCTTCTTCCTTTGCTTTGGATTTTGGTTTTTTATATAAACCTGAAATATCTTTCTTTGAAATTGGAGGTGTTTTATCTAATTTTGGAAGTAAATTGAAATTGAAATCTGAAAATTATGAATTACCTTCATCTTTAAGACTTGGAGCTGGTTTTTATTTTAAAGATTTAAAATTTGCCCTTGAAGTTTTTAAAATATTAAAAGAAAACACCGAGTTTCATACAGGGTTTGAATATCTCATTAAAGATATACTTTTTTTGAGAATGGGTTATAAAACAGGCTATAAAGATGCCTATTCTTTAGCTGGTTTAACTTTTGGTTTTGGACTAAAATATTCTGGTTTTAATTTTGATTATGCTTTTGAACCCTATGGAGATTTTGGTAATATCCATAGATTGAGCTTTGGAATGAATTTTAAACCTTTAAAGATAAAATTTCCCGAGAAGAAGAAAGAACCTATTATTGAACCAAAGCCAGAACCAAAAAAAATTGTTTTTAAAGAAGTTAAACCTCTTTATCCCTTTAATCTTGATTCACTTTATTTAAAAGCTGTTAAGGAGTATGAAAATAAAAATTTTATAAGTTCCTATAAGTTTTTTATGGAGATAATTTATATAGATAAAACATTTAAAAATTCATATAACTATTTTGTTGAAATAAAAAGTAATCTTTTAAAGAACAAGATTGAGCTTGCTATATCAGAATACGAAAAAAATCTTGCTGCTTCTAATTATCTTGATGCTTATTCTGTTATTAAAAACTCTTACGAAACTCTTGAAAAACCTGAAATTCTTGGTTATAAATTAAGAGAAATAGAAGAGATAATTTTGAGAAAAACACAAATTAAAGTGGAAAGGGAATTTCTTTTTAATGCCTTGAAATTTTACTCAGATAAAAGATACAGAGATGCAATAAATGAATTCAGAAAAATTAAAAAGAATGAAGTTCTTTCTGAATGGATTAAAAAGTGTGAGGAAAAAAGGGAAAGAAAAATTAAATCCCTTGAAAGAGATCTTGAATTTTACATAAAAAATGAAAATTACGAAAAAGCTTATGATGCTATACAGGAACTTGAAATTGAAGGTTATATTTCCTCCCAGTTGATGGTAACAAAGACAAGGATAGAGAATAAGCTTAAAGAAAAATCTAAGGTTTTTTATGATCAGGCTGTAAATATGGAAAAAAACAAAAAATTAGTTGAAGCTCTTCTTCTTATATCGAAATCTGTCAAAACATACCCTCTTGAAGAGTCAAAATTACTTGAAAGTAGAATTATTGAGAATTTTAAAGGAAATTCTAAACTTTATGAAGAACTAATGATATATTCAATTAAACTTTTTCATCAAGGAAATAATGAGGATGCTTTAATTTTATGGGAAAAGGCTGAAAATATTAACCCCTCTGATGAAAGGTTATCCTATGTGAAAATCTTTATAAACTTTTAGTTTGTTAGAAATATTTCTATATAGCCACCGATAGGTAAGGAAGTTCCAAAGTTATCAAAAATTAATTTAAAATTTTATATCTAAATTCGTATTTTATGTTATTAAAATTTTTTCCATTTATTTCTACATAAGGGTAAATGAAATAATTGAGTGGTTCACCTTTTTGAGGAGGTTCAAGAACTATATCCCTTCCTTTTGTAAAACTTATTCTATAGGGGTCAAGTCTACCAAAATAATAATCCTTAAGTTCATTATTTTTATCCGCTTCTGAAATATCAACCGGAAACCATTTCCCCTTGTTATAAAAATAAGCCCAGCAATGATACCCATTTATTGAGCCTTCTTTTTTCTCCCTTGGTATAGAAAGTCCAATTTCAAAAAAACTGGGAATTTTTAAACTTCTTGCGAGTCCAATAAAAAAGGAATGAAAATCTGTGCAGTTTCCTTTCTTATACTTACAGGCATACCAGAAGTCTCCCCTTCCCCAACCTTCACCACTTTTATCATAGGTCATATAGAAAAGTGTATAATTATAAATTATTTTTGCTATTTCAAAATTATCTCCCTTTTTTCCATTAATTATATTTTTTGCGATCTTAATTGTGCTGTCATTAATAGGTATCAGTCTATCAGGTTTTAAAAAAATAGATAAATCAGAAAATTCATTCTTAATTTCCTTTGATTCATATCTCAAAATCAAAAATTTTAATTCAATATTCAGTTCTCTTTTTTTATTACTTCTTAAAAAGAGTACTCTATTTTTATACCTTTTTTCCAGATTTATACTGTAAGTAATTCCGATTTTATTTCTTCCTTTAAAATCTTCTGTTCTGAACTTTCTAAAGGTAAAGGTATCCATAAATTCAATTCTGAATTCTCAGGGATATCAAATAATGACACACTGTAATTTATTTCTACTTTAATGAATCTAAATTTAACAAAACCAAAAGAAAAAAAGTGTGCATAATTTATTTAATAAATTTTTTTAAATTTTTAAATCTTTTTTAGATTTTCTTCAATATCAGAGTAATCAGGTTCACTTGTAATCTCTGGGACAAGTTGAATGTATCTTATTGTATCATCTTTATCAATTATGAAAACACACCTTGCCAGAAGACCATTTTCCTTGATAAGAACACCATAATTTTTCCCGAAGGATTTATCTTTAAAATCAGAAAGAGTAATTACATTATTTACTCCATTAGCTCCACACCATCTCTTCTGGGCAAAAGGAAGGTCCATACTTATGGTTATGAAAATATATTCAGGAGATTCAAATTTTTTCATCATTTCAGAAATTTTTTTAGTTTCAGTTGAACAAACAGGAGTATCAAGAGAAGGAACAGAAGAAATTATTTTAATTTTACCCTCAAAACTCTTAAGAGATTTTAAAGAAAAATTTTCATCAAGGGCAATGAATAAAGGAGCGGATTTTCCTTTTTCAGGAAGCTCCCCTTCAAGAGTTAAAGGATTCCCTCTTAAAGTAACTCTATTCATTTTAATTCTTTTAGTTTTTCTCCTTCATATTTAAATCTTTCTTTACTAGATATCTTATGAATTTTAATATCAACAACCTTAAGGTCCATCATATCTTCTTTTAACCAGAAATCTATATCAAGTATTGTTTCCCCGTCTGCTGATATAAAATCGGAACACATAAAATACCTTCCATCACTTAGAACCCTAACTTCTTTATGAAGTCCTTTAAAATTCAGTCTCCATACTTGCTTAAGTTCTGTATCCCATATTAAAAAGTATCCTCCTTTGATTTTTGAATCTGTGTTTACATAATCGGTTATCGCCCTTTTTAGATCATCAGGTCTTATCTTTTCGAGCCTACCCGGATGCTCCCCTGGATGTTCTTGGGCTATTAAATTTAAAGAGATTAAACTTATTGAAATAAAAAAAATTAAATTTTTAAAAAATCTCATGATAGCTCCCTTTATTAAATCAGGGTTAGAACCTGATTTATATTATAACATCCATTTATAATAATTGCAAATTTAGATTTTTTAAAAATATTTATTACTATTTTTGAAAAGAATTTTAAGAATAGTTTATAATTTTAAAAATGAATATTAAAAAAAGTTTGTTAGAGCTTATTGGTAAAACTCCTCTTGTTGAACTCAGTGAAAGATTTAAGGGTGATATAAGGGCGAGAATATTTTTAAAACTTGAATTTATGAATCCTGGAGGAAGTGTTAAGGATAGAATTGGGATAAAGATGATTGAGGAGGCGGAGAGAAGGGGTCTTATAAAAGAAGGTGCAACTATTATAGAGCCCACATCAGGAAATACAGGGGTTGGTCTTGCAATTGTTTGTGCAATAAAGGGTTATAAGATGATATTTACAATGCCTGATAAGGTAAGTAAAGAAAAGGAAATGCTCTTAAGAGCCTATGGTGCTGAAGTTATAAGGTGTCCGACAGATGTTCCTCCTGAGGATGAAAGAAGTTATTATAAAGTTGCAGAGAGATTAGCAAAGGAGATAGAAAATTCTTTTTTGCCCAATCAGTATGCAAATCCATTCAATCCCTTGGCCCATTATTTAACAACAGGACCTGAAATATGGGAGGATACAGATGGTAAAATTACTCATTTTGTCTGTGGAATTGGGACAGGTGGAACTATTACAGGTGTTACAAAATTTTTAAAAGAAAAAAATCCCCGAATCAAAGTTATAGGAGTTGATCCAGAAGGCTCTATTTATCATGAATTATTTTATAATACTAAAGGTGAGATTCATCAGTATAAAGTGGAGGGTATAGGGGAGGATTTTTTGCCTTCTACCTGTGATTTAAGTTTGATAGATGAGATTATAGTAGTTGATGATAAATCTTCATTTGAAACAGCAAGGAGACTTGCAAGAATAGAGGGAATATTAGCTGGAGGCTCATCAGGTTCAGCAGTATTTGCAAGCTTGAAGTTAGCAAAAGATCTTGATGAAAATTCAATTATTGTTGTAATTTTACCTGATACAGGTAGAAATTATCTTTCAAAATTTTATAACGATGAATGGATGAAAAAGGAGAAATTTTTATGAGATACAATACAAAACTTATTCATATTGGTGAAGAACCAAATTTAAAGGAAGGTGGATATGGTGATGTAGTTATTCCGATTCACCTTTCAACAACTTTTGCAAGAAGGGAAGCAGAAAAACCAACAGGAGGTTATGAATACTCAAGAACAGGTAACCCTACAAGAGATTCTCTTGAAAAAAAACTTGCTATTCTTGAAAATGCAAAGTTTGCTCTTGCTTTTTCTTCAGGAATGGCTGCGGAAAGCACCTTACTTTTAACCCTTTTAAAATCAGGTGATCATATAATTGCCTTTGATGATTTATATGGTGGAACAAAGAGGCTTTTTAAAATTTTAAGTGAAAATTATAATATTGAAGTAGGTTATGTGGATGCAAGGTTTTTGGATAATGTTAAAAGGGCAATAAAGAAAAATACAAGATTGATATGGCTTGAAAGTCCCACAAATCCCCTTATGAAATTGTGTGATATAAAAGAAATATCAAAAATTGCAAAAGAAAATAATGTTATAACAATCCTTGATAACACCTTTTTAAGCCCTGTTTTTCAGAAACCACTTGAACTTGGTGCTGATATTGTTATTCACAGTACTACAAAGTATATAAACGGCCACTCAGATTCTGTTGGAGGAGCAATTATGCTTAATGATGAAAAAATTTATGAAAAATTAAAATTCAATCAGAATGCAATTGGTGCAATCCTATCACCCTTTGATTCCTATATGGTAATAAGGGGTATAAAAACTTTAACTTTAAGGATGTTAAAACATGAAGAAAATGCAAAAAAAATTGCTGAGTTTCTTGAAAATCACCCTAAAGTAGAAAAGGTTTATTACCCTGGTTTAAAATCCCACCCCCAACACGAACTTGCCTTAAAGCAAATGAAAGGTTTTGGCGGTATGCTTTCCTTTGAGATAAAGGGAAAATTAGAAGATGCCAAAAAATTTGTTGAAAGTTTAAAAATATTTTCCCTTGCTGAATCTCTTGGAGGTGTTGAATCCCTTATAGAAATTCCTTATATTATGACACACGCCTCTCTATCAGAGGAAGAAAAAAAGAAAGTAGGTATAAGAGAAAATCTGATAAGGGTTTCAGTTGGTATAGAGGATGTTGAGGATCTTATAGAGGATTTAGAAATTGCTTTTTCTAAGATTTCATAATCCTCATTGAGTTTAAAATTGCAATAATAGAGACGCCCATATCAGCAAAAACTGCTTCCCACATTTTGGCAATTCCAATTGAACCTAAGTATATAAAAAGTACCTTTATTAAAATTGCGAAGATGATGTTCATAAAAACTATATTTTTAGTTTTCTTTGAAATTGAGAAAAGCTTTTTTATTTTTGATAAATTGTCATCCATTATAACAATATCTGAACTTTCAATTGCAGCATCCTGGCCCATAGCTCCCATTGCGATTCCCACATCTGAAACTGCTATGGCAGCAGCATCATTTATTCCATCTCCAAGAAAAGCAACTTTATGACTATTTTTTAAATTTTCTATTTCTTTAACTTTTTCTTCTGGTAAAAGTTCCGCTTTAAAAAAGTCAAGGTTTAATTTTTTATTTATTTCTTCTGCAACAAATTTTTCATCACCTGTTAACATACCTATTTTAATTTTTAGTTTTTTTAAATTTTCTATCACCGCTTTTGCTTCCTTTCTGATTTCATCTGAAATAGTTATATATCCAGCATAAACATTATCAATAACTACATGGACAGTAGTTCCGTCTCCCTTACATGTTTCATGATCTATATTATTTTCATGAAGAAATCTGTCACTTCCAACTAAAACTTTTCTTCCTTTAAATTTAGCCTTTATTCCAAGTCCAGGTTTTTCACTGAACTCTTCCATTTCAATATTTTTTATCTCTTTTCCATAATATTCTTTTATTGCTTTTGCAATTGGATGATTTGAATTTGCTTCTGCATAAGCTGAGATCTCAAGAATTTCTTCCTTTCTAAAGCCATTAAAATTTTTTATATCCCTGACCTTAAAAACACCTTCTGTGAGTGTTCCTGTTTTATCAAAAAGAAAAAATTTGATTTCATTTAAAATATCAAGGTAATTTGAACCCTTAACAAGAATTCCATTTTTTGAACAGGTCCCTATTCCGACAAAGTAGGAAAGGGGAACACTTATCACAAGAGCACAGGGACAGGATATAACAAGAAGGACAAGGGCTCTGTAAATTGAATCTCTTATTGTTAGATCAGTTGTTAAGGGTAAAAGAAAAGCTATAAGAAAACTTATAATTAGAACGAAGGGAGTGTAATATTTTGAGAATTTTGTTATGAATTTTTCAGGATTTGCCTTTTTTTCCTTTGCTTTTTCAACAAGTTCAAGTATCTTATTTATGCTTGATTCTTTAAATTCTTTTAAAACTTTAATTTCAAGGACACTTTCTTTATTTATAACACCTGCATTGATTTCATCCCCCTTTTTAAAAAATTTAGGGACTGATTCACCTGTTAAAGGGGATGTATCAACATAGGATTCACCTTTAATTATAATTCCATCAAGTGGAACTTTTTCTCCTGGTTTGACAATTATAATTTCTCCACTTTTTACTTCTTCTGGTTTTACTCTGACCACAGTATCACCTCTTTTAATATTTGCGAAGTTTGGTTTAAGTTCAAGGATCTTTTTTATTCTTCTTTTTGATCTCTGAATTGAAATACTTTGTAGAAATTCTCCTACTCTATAAAAAAGGGCAACAACAACAGCTTCTTCTACTTCATTTATTAAAATTGCGCCAATAGTAGCAACAGACATTAAAGTGTTTTCATCAAAAAAATTCCCCTTTAAGATATTTCTTATTGCTCTTCTTATTATTGGCTCACCTGAAATTATATAGGCAATTAAAAGTACTATTTTCTTCGAAATTAATATACCTGATAAAAATAAAATTAAGGAAATTGAAATTACAATTATTTCCTTAAGATTTTTTCTTTTTTCTTCTAAATCTTCCTTTTTTATTTCAATTTCACATTTTTCACAACAGTTTTTTCTTTTCATTTTATTTTAAAAATTTAAAAATTGTTTCCGTAAGTTCCTCAATAATTGCCTCTTTATTTATATTTCTTTTAAAAGATTGGGATACATGAAGCTTTATGTGGGATTCCATTATAATAAGTGCCACCTTTTCAAGTGCCCTTTTTGCTGCATTTATCTGATTTATAATTTCAGGACACTCCCTTCTTTCTTCTATCATTTTAATTATTCCTTGAATTTGACCTTCTATTTTTTTTATTCTTGGAAGCACTTCTTCCTTTGTTTTTTCATCCAGTTTCATTTTTTCCTCCTTATACCTTATGGGGGTATAGGGTAATTATAATATAAAATTTTTAGATTTTCAAAGAAGGTTTATATTTTTTTAGAAGCAGAGAGTTCGTTACAACTGATATAGAGCTTAAGGCCATTGCTGCTGCTGACCATTCTGGTCTGAAAGGCACTCTAAATAATAAATAAAATAGTCCTGCTGCAAAGGGAATCAGTATTAAATTATAAATCAAAGCCCAGAATATATTCTGTTTTATTTTGTTTAAGGTTTTAATAGAAAGTTCCATTGCAATTATAACATCTCTTAAATCATCCCTTAAAAGCACTATATCACCACTTTCAATTGCTATATCAGTTCCAGAACCTAAAGCAATTCCTACATCCGCCTGTGTTAATGCAGGTGAATCATTTATACCATCTCCAATAAAAGCAACAATTTCTCCTTTTTTCTGAAGTTCCTTTACTTTCTCCCTTTTTTCATGGGGTAAAACTTCTGCTATTACATTATCAATAGAAAGTTTTCTCGCAACCGCTTCAGCAGATTTTTTTGTGTCACCTGTAATCATATAAACCTTTTTCTTCTTTTTTTTGAGATAGGAAATTATTTCTTTAGCATTTTCTTTTATTTTATCACTAACTGCTATTATCCCCTTTATTTTACCATCAATTGCTACTAAAAGCAGAGTTTTTGCCTCTTCTTCCAGTTTTTCTATTTCTTTTTCTATATGTTCATTTATTTCAATTTTTATCTCCCTTAAAAAATTTTTATTTCCAACATAAACTTCTTTTCCCTTGATTATTGCTCTTATACCTTTCCCAGGAAAGCTTTCAAATTTTTCAGGTTCTATTAAGTTTATTTTAATTTTTTCAGTGTAATTTAAAATAGATTTTGCAAGTGGATGCTCTGAATTTTTTTCAGCAGATGCAGCATAAAGTATAAGTTCTTCCTCCTTTATATTATTAAATGTTATAACACTTTCAACTTCTGGTTTTCCTTTTGTTAATGTTCCGGTTTTGTCAAAAATTATTGTATTAATTTTCTTTAAGGTTTCAAGAGCTTCACCATTTCTTATAAGTATTCCAAGTTCAGCACCTTTTCCTATTCCTGCAGTTATTGCAGTAGGAGTTGCGAGACCAAAAGCGCAGGGACAGGCTATGACAAGAACAGATATAAGAGATATAAAGGCAAATAGGGAGGGTGGCATTATATTAACATTTCCAAAAAATCTCCAGAAAATGTAAGAGAAAATTGCTATAATAAGGACAACAGGAATAAAATATATTACAATTCTGTCAGCAAGTTTTTGTACCTGTGGTTTTGTATACTGAGCTTCTTCAACAAGTTTTATAACCTGTGAGAGGAATGTTTCTTTAAAATCTTTTGTAACAGTAATTTTTAAATAACCATTCTGATTTATAGTTCCACCTATAACTTCATCACCTTTTTTCTTAAATTCAGGAATTGGTTCACCCCTTACCATTGATTCATCAAGGAAACTCTCTCCTTCTATTACAATTCCATCAGTTGGTATTTTTTCACCAGGTTTAACTAACAAAATATCTCCTGGTTTAACTTCTTTTATTGGAATTTTTAACTCTTTACCATCTTTTAAAACCGTTGCCTCTTTTGGTCTTAAATCTATAAGTTTTTTTATAGCTTCACCTGTTCTATTTTTTGCTAAATTTTCAAGGAGTCTTCCAAGGGTTAAAAAGGCTGCAAGGAGTACGCTCGCTTCATAAAAATTATAGTTTTCTGGAATAATTTTAAAAGTAGCAAGAAGGCTTGAAAAAAAGCTTGAGCCTATTCCGATAGCATACATAACATCCATATTTAAATCTTTATTTTTAATTCCATTTAAGGCTTTTTTAAAAATTGGACCCCCTACATATACCATAAGGGGAGCTGCTATTAATAACTGAAGGAAAAGTAAACCTTTAAAATTTTTGAAGTTTAGCCCCAAATATTCACCATACATTAAGAATAAAAGTAAAATTCCGCCACCAAATCCTATATAAACTCTTTTTTTAAGTTTATCTATGTATTTCTTTTTTTCTTTTTCATCTATTTCATAACTTTCATCAGAGGAAATTCCGAGAAATTTATAACCTATATCATTAATTCTTTTTTTTATGTTATCTATTTTTAAAAAATTTTCATCATAAGTAATTATTGCGCTTTCAGTTGCTAAATTTACATTAACATTCAAAATTCCCTTTAAGTTTTTTAAAGAGTTCTCTACTCTCCTTACACAACTTGCACAGGTCATTCCACCAATTTTTATTTTTATTTGTTTTTTCTTATTTTCCATTTTATATTTTACCTTGATTATGCTTAAAATACAAGATATAAATATTTTATAAAGGGGAGGTAAAAATATGCTTTTAAGTTTAATTATTATATCTTTTGCTTCCAAACTTGAGAAAGGTAAAATAGTTTTAAGAACGGAAAATGCATATACAGGTTATGTGATACCTGCGGAAATAAAGGTTTTTAAAAATGGGAATTT
This sequence comes from candidate division WOR-3 bacterium, assembly GCA_039803925.1. Lineage (NCBI taxonomy): Bacteria > Pseudomonadati > Caldifarciminota > Caldifarciminota bacterium. The sequence continues at coordinate 54,069 of JBDRZL010000013.1, forward strand.
AAAGGTTAAGGTAAAAACTGATGGATTATATACTTTCTCCTTACCTTCAGGAGAATATGAGTTTTATTTTTACTCAGAAGGTTATTCACCTATTGAAACTTATTTTTTCATTACTCCTCAAGAAAGTTTAAATGTATCGGTTTATCTTTCTCCATTAAAAAAAGAAAATTTATTTTTACCTGAAAGAGAAGGGTTAACAGGAATTCGCGGATATGTATCTGATGAAAAGGGTTTTCCTTTGAGGGATGTTGAAGTTCTTTTTAAAGGAAAAGATTTAAAAACAATTACAGATGAAAAAGGAATATTTGAATTCTGGATAGAATTACCTGAAAGAGATTATTCTTCTCTTGACGAAATTCCGAGAGACACGGTAGTTTTGGAACTTAAAGGTTATAAAAAAGTTAAAAGGGAAATCTTTTTGATTCCGGAAAATTTAATATTAAAGATAAAGATGAAAAAAGGGAAAGGTGAAGAGATAATACCTGAAATAAGAGGAAAAGGAACAGGTGAAGAATTACCCCCTTCTCCTTATAGAGGATTTGAAGGTAAAAAAGAGGAGGGACTTTTCAGAACCCTTTTGGATCCGCCTCCTTCAATAAGAGTTGGAAAATCCTGTAGTTGCTGGAACTGTTCCGATGTTGTTGTTATGGATTTAGAATTTTATGTTTCAAGTGGGCTTGATGATGAATGGATAGCTTCTTGGGGACAGCATACATTAAGGGCTGGCTCAATTCCATATAGAAGTTATGGAACATATTATGTGATATATCCCTACAGTCAAAATTATGATATATGTGATAATGCATGCTGTCAGGTATGGGATGGAAGTGATATTTATGCAAGTTGCACCCTTGCTACTTATATTACAAATGGAATTTTATTAGAAAAAAATTCTGATTATGCTCCTTCAGAATATTCTGCTGAAAACAATAGCTGTGGATGTGGTGATGGAAAGAGTGGAACAGGAACAACCTGGCCATGTATACAAGACTCTGTTTGTGCAGGAACAACTTGCAATGGCCACGGAAGGGGAATGTGTCAATGGGGTTCAAGAAGATGGGCTTATTATCAGGGAAAGTTATGGAAATGGATTACAAATCACTATTATGAGCCAGGAAATATGTATTTAGCCTCGCCGATGAAGATAAATTCAGTGAGTGTTTCACAGAATCAACTTACACCTGGTGATACATTTGTAATTTATTATGACATTTATTCCTATTGTGAGAAAAAGCATGAAAACATTTTGCTTGGTGCTTCCCTTTATAATCCTAATGTAGGATTTATAGATGATCCTCAAAATGATTCTCTTGTTATAATTCCACCTCAATCAATTACAAGGGAAAGAATATTTGTAATTCCACAGAATACTCCTTATGGTTTATATGACCTCTGGACTGCTTTGTGGATTGATGTGGATGAAGATGGAAATATAACAGGTAATGATCTTGACCTTTACTTATTTATTTTTCAGGGTGCAATAAGTATCCAGCCTGTTGTAATAGAGGAAAAGTTGCCACCCAATTTTTCTTTAATTTCTAACTTGCCCCGAAAATTTGGATTTGTTAATGTTTCATCAAGTATAGGAGAGCAAAAAATAAATATTATCTTCAGTGTTCCCTCAAAAAGAAAAGCTAATCTTCAACTTTTTGATATAAAGGGTTCAAAGATTTTAAGTATTTTTGAGAGAAGTTTTGAAAAAGGAATATACAATTATTCATTCAATACAAAATTTTTAAAATCAGGAGTTTACTTTTTAATACTTCAAAGTGATAAAAGAGAAAAGGAGAGTATAAAGATTGAGGTTTTTAGATAATGTGTGGGATAACTGGTATAATATCTTTTAATAAAAAAATAGAGGAGGATGTAATCTATAAGATTACAGAAGCCCTCTACCACAGGGGTCCTGATGATAAAGGAATATACATTTCAAAGGATAAAAATGTTTTTCTTGGTAATAGGAGACTTTCTATAATTGACCTTTCAATTAATGCCCGTCAACCAATGCATAATGAAGATAGGTCCTTGTGGATAACCTTTAACGGTGAAATATACAATTATAAAGAGTTAAGGAATGAACTTTTAAAAAAGGGACATAAATTCATATCAAATTCTGATACAGAAGTAATATTACATCTTTATGAGGAGGAAAAAGAGGGTTTATTGCATAAATTAAGAGGAATGTTTGCTTTTGCAATATGGGATGAAAGAGAAAAAAAATTATTTTTGGCAAGAGATAGAATGGGAATAAAGCCCCTTTATTATTATAAAGATGATAACTTTTTTATTTTTTCTTCTGAAATAAAAGGGATAATAAATTCAAATATTATTGAAAAAAACATTGATTTTCAAGGTATTGAAAGTTATTTAATTTTTGGCTCAATACCTTATCCCTATACAATTTTTAAAAATATAAAATTTCTTGAACCAGGTTCTTATATTGTGTTAAAGGATAAAGAATTAAAAAAAGAGAAATACTTTATAATTAAACCTGAAAAATCTATAAAGGATTACAAGAAATTAAAAGAAAATCTATATGATATTTTAGATGAGAGTGTAAAACTTCACTTAATTGCTGACATACCCATAGGTCTTTTTCTTTCAGGAGGTTTAGATTCATCAACAGTCCTTTATTTTATAAGCAAAAATAATTACGGCAATTTTAAAACTTTTTCCCTATCTTTTAAAGAAAGAGAATTTGATGAAAGTGAAGATGCAAAATTTCTCTCAAAAATATTTGAAACAGAGCATTACGAATATGAAATAAGTTCTTATGAAGTAAGAAAAGAAATAGAAAAATTTTTAGCCTTTATGGACTCTCCTACAATTGATGGTTTAAATACATATTTTATTTCTAAACTGGCAAGGGAAAATGGAATGAAGGTATGTTTATCCGGGCTCGGTGGAGATGAAATTTTTGGAGGATATTCATCTTTTTTTTATATTCCAATAGCTTTAAAACTGAAAAAATTCAATTTACCTTTTAATTTTTTATCAAAACTTTTAAAACCTGATAAAAAGGAAAAATTTTCCTATTTTATATTAAACCCGGACTTAAGAGGTGCTTTTTTAACAACAAGAACAATTTTCCCAGTTTATAAATTAAAAAGAATTCTTAAATATAAAAAATTGAATTTTGACCCTGTAAAATATGTTTATTTTATTTTAGATGAGGAAAAGATAAATAAATTGAGTTTGAAAAATAAAATCTCAGTTTTTGAATTAAGAATCTATATGCATAATCAGCCTTTAAGAGATACTGATATTTTCAGTATGTGTCACAGTTTAGAAGTAAGAGTTCCCTTATTAGATAATGTCCTTATTGATTTTTCTTTTAAAATTCCTGATATGTATAGATTTAAAAAAAGGATTCTTAAAGAGCTTATGAAAAATTATTTACCGGAAAAAATAATAAAAAAACCTAAAAGACCTTTTTCCTTTCCTATGGATAAATGGATAAGAGAAAACCTTTTGGATTTTGTAAAGGGTGGAATTTTTGATATAGAAAGTTTTTTTGATAGAAAAGAAATTGTAAAATTATGGGAAGAATTTGAGAATTTGAGAGTTAACTGGTCACAGGTCTGGTCAATTTGTATTCTAAATCATTATCTGAAAATCAATAATTTGGTATAAAAATTTTTTTATTTAGAATATACATGAGATTCAAAGGGAACTTTATTCTGAACAACATAAGCTGCTGGGCATTTTTTATCAGTTTCTTTTTTTATTTCTTCTAAAATTTTAGTATCTGCATCACTTTCTACAACAAGTTCAATCCAGACTTTTTCAACAACAGGTCCTTCTTCTATTTCAAAAACAGATTTCATATTAAGAGCCGAAGCACCTCTTGCCTTTAATTTTTTTATTTCAATACCTTTAGAAGCAGCAATTGTCATAAAAGTTGTAGCATAACAGGATATCATAGCAAATACACAGTATTGAACAGGATTTGGAGCGTTACCTCTACCTCCTGAGGGTGGTGGCTGGTCAGTTATTAAATTTAGCTTACCTTTTGGGAACTCAATTTCTGCTTTAAATTGACCTTCCTCATTAAAAATCCATTCACCATGAACTTCAAAGGATTTTTTCTCTGGGAATTCTCCCCTTAAAATCTGTTCCCTTGTTTTATTTAAAGAATCAAGGTTTATGTTATTCATTTTTATATCCTCTTTATTTTAATGGAAATTTTTCCTTAAGCATATTATAAAATTCTTCCCCACAGAACCAGGGAAAATCAGGA
>JBDRZL010000014.1 GCA_039803925.1 candidate division WOR-3 bacterium
TTTAATCCAAAATTTAAAAATAGATTTTTGATTACCCATAATTATTGGGAAAATAAAGAAAATAATTTTTTAATTTTAAATTCTCTTGGATTCAAGATTAAACTACATTTCTTTTTCTAAAGAAGAAAATAGAAAAGTATTAGAAATTATTAGACATTTAAGATAATTCAATTAATTAAACTCTTTTAATAACTTCTGATAGGAGTATTTCAAGTCTCTTATTCCCTTCGTCAATCATTCTCTGTGTCTCCATTATAAATTTTTCAAGTCTCTTATTCCCTTCATCAATCATTCTTTGTGTTGCTTCAATCATCTTCTTCGCCCTTTCATCCTCTTTTTGTATAAGTTTGTTTGTAAAATAAGATAAAATAAAGGGTTGAATTAAAGCAAGAGCTCCCAAAATAAATGCAAGAATATTTATTGTTTCGGCTGTAATATTTTAATTTTAAAATAAAGATTTATTTAGGGTCAAAAACTAAAAATTTTTTAATCATAAAAAAATTCAAGATGCTTAAAAAAAGGCTTTTTAAATTGTTATATATAATAAGACCCTTATAAATTGGTTAAATAAAGATCAGGGAAATATAAGGGTGCTGAATTTGAACTAAACCCTAAAATACTATATGATAATTTTTTTTTTCATTATTATGTCTCTTGTTACATGGATATTTAAATATTATTAGTTTTAAGCAAAAATATGAACAATTCTTGCTACGGATAGGCTACAAAATGTCTTTTTGTATCTTATTAGACTGGGTTAATAATGAAAAGAAATAAAGTTTCAAATGTTGTAGGGATCTTCGTGATTTTACTCTGTCTATTTACCTATCCCTTTTTAGATGCTAACTTCCACAAATACTCTATTTTAAACTAAATTGAAATTTGAAAATCAAAAATCTTTCCTTTATTATTTATACTACTAACTTTTTTATTGCAAAAGATGGAGGGGAATTGTGAAAAATAAATTATTTTTATCAGGTAATGAAGCACTTGCAAGAGGTGCCTGGGAATCTGGTGTAAGTGTTGCTGCCAGTTACCCGGGAACTCCCTCTACTGAAATTCTTGAAAATCTCGCAAAATATAAGGAAATTGAGGCGGAATGGTCAACAAATGAAAAGGTGGCTTTTGAAGTAGCATTAGGGGCAGCAATAGGAGGAAAAAGAGCAATAGTATCAATGAAACATGTAGGTCTTAATGTTGCTGCTGACCCTTTATTCTCCTCTGCCTATTCAGGTATTAATGCTGGATTTGTAATTGTTACCTGTGATGACCCTGGAATGCATTCCTCTCAGAATGAACAGGATAACAGAAGATACGCCAAATTTGCAAAAATACCCCTACTTGAACCTTCTAACCCCCAGGAAGCTTATGATTTTGTTAAAATTGCCTTTGAATTATCTGAAAAATTTGAAATTCCTGTTTTAGTTAGATTAACAACAAGGGTCTCCCATACAAAGGGAATTGTTTTTGTAAATGAAAGAAAAGAGATTCCTTTAAAGGATTATACAAAAAATTTTTCAAAGTTTGTTCTTCTTCCAGCAAACGCAAAAAATCGGCATAAAATTCTTGAAGAAAAAATTTTAGAATTAAAAAAACTCTCCTCAAAAATTGAAATAAACAGAATTGAAAAGGGTAAAAATAGTCTCGGTATTGTTACTTCAGGTGTTTCATATAATTATGCAAAAGAAGTATTTGAAGATGCATGGTTCTTAAAACTTGGGATGGTTTTTCCTTTTCCTGAAGAACTTTTTAAAGAATTTTACAAAAATGTTAAAGAAGTTATAGTTGTTGAAGAAAATGAACCATTTATTGAAGAGGAAATAAAAATCCTTGGATTCAAAGCTGAAGGGAAAAAATATTTTCCTATTTTAGACGAACTTTCCTGTGATATTATTAGAAAGGGATACAAAAATGAAGAATTACCTCACCCAGAAAACTTTGAAACTGTTAAAAGACCACCCCAACTCTGCCCAGGTTGCCCTCATACAGGTATTTTTTATTCTCTTTCAAGGTTAAAAGTAACTGTTTTAGGTGATATTGGATGTTATACCCTTGGAGCACTCCCTCCACATAACGCAATGGATACATGCATCTGTATGGGGGCATCAATTGGAAATGCTATTGGTTTTGAAAAAGCAGGAAAAGAGAAAATAGTGGCTGTCATAGGTGATTCAACATTCCTTCATTCTGGTATAACAGGTTTAATTGACGCAGTTTACAATAAGGGGAAAATGACCCTTATAATTCTTGATAATAGAACAACAGCAATGACAGGTCATCAGGACCACCCTGGAACAGGAATAACTGCAAAGGGAGAGAAAACAAAAGAAATTAATATCTATGACATTGTAAAAGCAATAGGAGTTGAGGAAATTTATGAAGTTGATTCTTACAATTTAAAGGAAACATTAAAAACCATTAAAAAAGCTGTTGAAAGTAAAAATTTAAATGTTATAATTTCAAAAAGACCCTGTGCCCTCTTAAAGGAAGTAAGAGAAAATTTTTCAAAAAAACCTAAAATGAAAATTGATGAAGAAAAGTGCCTTGGTGAAAAATGTAAGGCATGTATAAGACTTGGATGCCCTGCAATCTCAGCTTTAAATGGTAAAATTTCTATATCACCCCTTTTATGTGTAGGATGTGAAGTCTGTAAAGAAATTTGTCCTAAGGGGGCTATAAGTTAAAATGGAAAAGAAAGAATTCAATATAATAATATGCGGTGTCGGAGGTCAGGGAATTTTACTTGCTTCTGAGATACTTGCTCTTACAGCAATGGAATCTGGATTCGATATTAAAAAAAGTGAAGTCCATGGAATGTCTCAAAGAGGAGGAAGTGTATTCTCTCATGTAAGGATTGGGGAAAAAGTTTATTCACCAATTATTGAAAAGGGCAAAGGAGATATCTTACTTTCCTTTGAAAAAGCTGAAACCTTAAGATGGGTTCATTATTTAAAAAGGGATGAACCCTTAATAATAATGAGTGATTTAGAAATTATACCACCACTTGTTTCTCTTGGGCTTACAAGTTATCCAAAGGATGTTGAAAAAAAACTTAAAAGTATTTCTTCCAAACTTTTCATAATTCCTGCAAAAAAAATATCAGAAGAACTTAAAGATATAAGAGTATTAAATATATTTTTTCTCGGGTTTCTTTCCAATTTTTTACCCTTTGAAATAAAAACATGGGAAGAAATAATTAAAAGTAAAGTTCCAGAAAACAAACTTGAAATAAATTTAGCTACCTTTAAAAAGGGTAGAGAGTTTTTAAATAACTTTTAGTAGTTTTCAAATTTTTATAAAATAGGGAAAGGTTGGAATTAAATTTAAAATTTTATTTTATTGTGCAGGTTCTCCTTCAATTTCTACTGTAAGAGTAACAACTGTAAACGAGCTCGTAAAGAAAGAAATTAAATAATCTATAAAACTTACATAACTTTTTGCCTTAACATTTTTTAAATTATATTTCTGAATTATATCTTCAGGTGAGTTATCTGTGAAGGGAAATAAACCACATAAAGTATACCAACCTCTTTGTGAGGTTTCAATTTAACCGGTTCTACCTCCCTATTAATTTTACTTCTTTTTTTGGTGATGCAACATATTTAACACTATAAAAGGCTATAAACCTAAAAAAACTAAAATTAATCTTTTCATCTATCACCTTCATCCTTAATATAAGAAATATTTCGCAGGCTAAAGCCTGCGCCTACCCTTTTTCTAACATTTATTTCCTTGATCTTATAATTCTATGGTGCCTACAACCTTTAGGGTGTGAAATATTTCGCTTCTTGATATTTCAAATGTAATATCTTTCTTTATCCACTTCCTCTCTTAATATTCTAAGTTCCTCCTCAGTTGGCTCAGGTGTCACCTCAAGGGGTTCCTTTACAAGGAGTTCAAAACCTGTATTTTCTTTAACCTCTTCAAGCATAACACCTGGATGAAGAGAAATAACACGCATTCTCTTTGTTTCTTCATCAAAATCAAGAAGAGCTAAATCTGTCACAACTCTATAAGGACCTGTTCCTTCTGGTAAACCACTTTCCTCTCTTTTTCCTTTTCCTCCTAAATATCCGGGGGTTGTTATAAAATCAACTTTTTCAACAAATCTCTTTTTTTCATGTTTCATTATAATAATTGTTCTCCAGCAAAGGGAACCTACATCATTTCCTCCTCCACTACCGGGCAATCTTACCTTTGGTCTTGAATAATCTCCTATAACCGTTGTGTTTAAATTTCCGTAAGGATCAATTTGAGCACCACCTAAAAACCCATAATCAATAAAACCCCTTTGAGCAGATTCCATAATATCACAAATTCCAGTTGCTGCAAGTGCTCTATAAAAAGTTCTTCCCTCACCAACTGCTCTTGGTAATTTTTTTAAGTTAGCCCCAATTCCTCCAAATTCAAATATTGGAATAATATGGGGAGCATGAAGTTTTTGAGCTAAAGAAGCTGCAAGCATCGGAATACCTGTTCCTATAAAACATGTAGAGTAATCTTCCATTAACCTTGCTGCAACACAAATCATAAGTTCAGTTTTTGAATATTTCATCTTTTACCTCCCCATTTTTTCATATTTTAATTTCATCAATTTTTCAATTCCAATTTTTTCAAGGTATTCCTTATGATTTTTAACAGAATATACATACTCATCCATATATTTTTTTGTCCCTTCCTCTGTTTCGCACATCCTTAAAAACATCTTTAAATGTTCTTCATCCCTTTCATATAAATAAACCATCTCACCTGGATGGGAACCAAAAGGGGCATAAACAACAGCATCAGTAAGAAAATAGGGAATGATTGTTTTTTCTGGATACCTTCTTATTTCGTCAGTTGAAACAATCTCTTCTGTGCTTATTATGAGCCTTTTTGAAGCTCTTGCCATTTCAAAGGCAAATCCAGAAATACCTTCTATAACACAGTTACCATATTTATCAGCCTTATGAACATGTATAATTCCCACATCAAGAATTAATGCAGGTAATAGACATAACTTTATACCTGTAAAAGGACACTTTATTACTTTTGCTGCTGAATATTTGAAGGTATCACTGCCAAGCATACTTCTAATAGGGATAAAGGGAACACCCATAGCAGCAGCTTTAAATCTCCAGGCCATTGCAGCATTAGACCATTCAACAATTTTTACTTTTCCATTTTCAGCAGCCCTTCGGAATATAGGTGATAAACCTAATACTTCATAACCTATATATGTTACATCCATTGCAGTTACAAGATCTGCTGCCAAAAGGTAATCTATTTCAAGTAATCCCTGACCTGCAAGACGCAAATCCTTTTTCCCCTGTCTTACAATTTCCCTTATTATTGAAAGGGGAGCTCTGACAGTTCCATAAAGTTCAACTCCTATATAATCTCCATCTTTTATAAATTGACTAACAGCCTCCTTCTCATCCATTACTTTTTCAACTAAAGCTCTCCTTTTTTTCTCTCTTACAAATTTCCTAAATTCCTCCACATCCGGTTTTTGTATTAATTCACCAATTCCCTCTTCTACAATTTCAATTGTTTTATTTCCCATTTTCCACCTCCTGATTTTTTAATTATACAATTATTTCTTTTTTGGTTTCATTATAACAACAATTTGCCTATCTCCCACTTTTTTAATTTCCCCCTCAGGTTCTGCAAAATCCTTTACTTTTTCAAAGAACTTTTCCATTATTGCCTTACCCTGAGTATCAACTAAAACTATCTCCCTCCCCTTAAAAAATAACCTAACCTTTACCTTATGACCAGTTTCTATAAATTCTCGCATCTTCTTAATTTTAAGCTGAAGATCATGTTCACTTGTGGATGGTCTGAATGAAATCTCTTTTTCTTCTGCAGTTTTTGTATGTTTCTTCTTTTTTTTCATTTCATATTTGAATTTTCCATAATCAAGTATTTTACAAAGTGGTGGATTGTCTGTTGGAACTATCTCAACAAGGTCAAGACCCTTTTCATAAGCAAGTTCAAGAGCTTCCCTTGTCGGCATTACCCCTAAAAACTTTCCATTCTCATCAACAACCTTTATCTCTTTTACCTTTATTTCTTCATTTATCCTATAAGGCTCTCTATCTCTTGCAACCGGACCTCTTGGATACCATTTTCTTCCCATAAAATAAAAATAATTTTTTGAAGGAATTGAACCTAATTAAGAAATTTTTTCGAACTTTAATCAAAAAGAAAATAAAGAAAATTTTTTAAGGAAATAGAACCTAACTATTTTCAAGTTCTCCTTTGATTCTTGAAATAAATTCTTCAATACTCATTGAACCCAACTCCCCTTCCCCATGTTTTCTGACTGACACTGTTTTATTCTCCTCTTCTTTTTTTCCAACAACAAGAATATATGGAACTTTTTCAATTTCTGCCTTTCTGATTTTATATCCAATTTTTTCATTTTCATAATCAATTTTACACCTTAAACCCTCTTTTTTTAAAATATCTTCAATTTTTCTTGCATAATCAAAGATTTTTTCACTTAAAGGTAAAATTCTTACCTGCTCAGGAGAAAGCCATAAAGGGAAATTTCCCTCATATTGTTCAATTAAAACACCAAAAAATCTTTCAAAGGAACCAAGTAGTGCCCTGTGTATCATATAGGGTTTTTTATCCTTTCCATCACTATCTCTAAAAGTTAAATCAAATCTTTGAGGTAAATTGAAATCAAATTGAATTGTTGTACATTGCCATTCTCTTCCTATAGCATCCCTTATTAAAATATCAATTTTCGGGCCATAAAAAGCACCTTCACCTTCTGCAATCTCAAATTTAAGAGAAGCTTCTTTTGCTGCTTTTATAAGAGATTCTGTCGCCAAATCCCACATCTGGGGTGTTCCCACATACTGCTCAGGTCTTGTGGAAATATAAACCTTATAATCCTTAAAACCAAACTTTGAAAGAACAAATAAGGCAAAATCAATGACTCCTTTTATTTCATCTTCAACTTGATAGGGTGTACAGAATATATGGGCATCATCTTGAGTAAATCCTCTTACCCTTGTTAAACCATGTAAAACACCACTTCTTTCATATCTATAAACTGTTCCAAACTCAAACAATCTAAGGGGTAAATCTCTGTAACTCCTTAATTCATTTTTATAAATCTGAATATGAAAGGGACAGTTCATCGGTTTTATAAAATAAGAACCCTCTTCAGAAAATTCCATTTCAGGATACATGTTCTCTCTATAAAAATTAAGATGCCCTGATATTTCCCATAATTTACTTTTACCAACATGAGGAGTATAAACAGGAAGATAACCTCTTTTTAAATGTTCTCTAAAAAGAAAATTTTCTATTTCTCTCCTTATAAATGCACCTTTTGGAAGCCATAAAATAAGACCTGCCCCAACATCCTCTGAAGAAATAAAAAGCGAAAGTTCTTTTCCCAGTTTTCTATGATCCCTTTTTTTTGCTTCTTCAATTTTATTTAAATAATCCTTTAAAAGCTCTTCTTGAGGAAAAGAAATCCCGTAAATTCTTTGAAGAACCGGACCTTTTTCATTTTTTCTCCAGTAAGAGGATGAAGAGGAAAGAATTTTAAAGGACTTAATAAGACCAGTCCTTACAAGATGTGGACCTGTACATAAATCAATAAAATCACCCTGTTTATAACAACTCACTATATCATCTTTGATTTCATTTATAAGCTCAATCTTAAAATCCTCACCTCTTTCTTTAAAAATTTTAAGAGCCTCTTCCTTTTTTATTTCAATTCTCTCGACTTTTAAATCTCTCTCAATGATTTCTTTTGCTCTTTTTTCAATCTTTTCAAGGTCTTCTGGAGTAAAGGTTTTGTCACCCATAAAAAAATCATAGTGAAATCCATTCTCAATGGGAGGTCCTATTGTTAATTTTGCAAAAGGAAAAAGTTCCTTAACTGCCTGAGCCATCACATGCGAAGAAGTGTGCCAAAAAGTCTCTCTTCCTAAAGGGTGTTCAAAATCAACAAGTTTTATCTCTTTTTCAGTCCCTTTAATTATGTAACTTAAATCCTTTGGATTTCCGTCAACTATAGCAGCAAGAAAATTTTCATCTTTAACAAAATCAATAATTCTCTTTCCTTTATTTTCTCTTATTATTTTTTCATCTAAAATTTTTTTATTTCCTCTCTCAATCTTTTCCATGACGTGAAATCAATAAATAATAAATCATCTTCATATTATAATTTTAAAAACTAAACTTTTTCAACAATATTTTTATAAGTATCCTTTAAAAGCTAATCCTTTCTGAAACACTTTTTCCCTGTAAGAAAAGTAATAGATAATCCCTTCCACCTGCCTTTGAATCCGTTCCTGACATATTAAATCCACCAAAGGGATGAACATCAACAAGAGCACCTGTGCATTTTCTGTTAATATATAAATTACCAACAAAAAACTCTTCCTTTGCCTTTATTATGTTCTTTCTATTTAAAGAGAAAACTGAACCTGTTAATCCATAATCAGAGTTGTTTGCAATCCTTATAGCATCGTCAAAATCCTTTGCTTTTATAACAGAAAGAAGAGGACCGAAAATTTCCTCCTGAGCTATCCTTGCATTTTCATCAACATCATAAAATATTGTTGGCTCTATGTAAAAACCTTCCTCTAAATCTGCTTTTTTACCCCCAGTTAACAATTTACCTTCCTTTTTTCCTATCTCAATGTAACTAAGTATCTTTTTCTCAGAGGACTCATTTATAACAGGTCCCATAAAGTAATTTTCCTTTGCTGGACCTATCTTTATCTTTTTTGTTTCCTCTTTAAGCATTTCAATAACCTTATCATAAACATCCTGATGAACTATAAGTCTTGAACAGGCAGAACACTTTTGACCTTGAAAACCAAAGGCTGAAACAATGGTCCATTTTACTGCATCGAGAAGATCTGCTTCACTATCAATAATTATTGCATCCTTACCTCCCATTTCTGCTATTACCCTCTTTAACCACTTCTGACCCGGCTGAACCTTTGAAGCAAGTTCATAAATATAAGAGCCCACCTCCCTTGAACCTGTAAAGGCAATAAACCTGGTTTTAGGATGAGCAACAAGAGGGTCACCCACCTTAGAACCTGAACCAGTAAGGAAATTGAGAACACCTTTCGGGAGACCTGCTTCATACATGAGTTCTACAAATTTATAGGCAATTAAAGGTGCATCAGAAGAAGGCTTCAAAATAACACAATTACCTGTAACAATTGCAGCAGTTGTCATTCCAAGAGTAATAGCAAGGGGAAAATTCCAAGGCGGAATTACTACTCCAACACCAAGGGGAATATAAAAATATTCTGGAATTTCACCCTCAAAAGGTGTTAAAGGCTGAAATTCTCCGTACCTTACAGCCTCTCTTGCATAGAATTCAAGATAATCTATAGCTTCTGCTGTATCAGCATCTGCTTCAGCATAATTTTTTCCTACTTCAAGAACCATCGTAGCAGAAAATTCGTGTTTCCTTTTTCTTAAAAGATAAGCAGCCCTCAAAAGAATGCTTGCCCTTTCTTTTGCAGGAATTCTTTTCCATTCTTCAAAAGCTTTCCAGGCAACTTCAAGTGCCTTTTCAATGTGTTCCTTTTCAGCAATTGAAAATTCTCCAATTACTTCGTCTTTTTTAGAAGGATTTATACTTTTAAATGTTTCTTTTGTATAAATTTTCTCTCCTCCGATTATTAATGGATATTTTTTTCCAAATTCTGATTCTATTTTTTTAATTTCATTTTGAAAAATTTCAATATTTTCCTTTTTAGTAAAATCGGTAAAAGGTTCGTTTTTAAAGGGTTTAACATTAAAATTCATTTTATTCCTCCTTTAAGATGATTTAAGAAAAGAAAGAAGGAATTGAACCTTAAAGATAAATTTTATTCAATTAAAACATTAACTTTCAAGATTTATTATGAATTAATAAAGTTAATCGCTATTTTTTACCTTTCTCTTTACCCTTTTTAGCTGGATACTTCATTTTGTAATAAGAATGTTTAAGCCAGGGTTTTTCCTCCTCTGTTTCTATTACTACATAATCATATATCTCAATATCCTTCGGTTTTTCAATCACTTCTACCCATTTCCCTCCTTGAAAAATTATATAAACATTTCTTTCCGGATGGTAATATATTTCAAGTGAAGGATAATACCAGTAAACAATTTTTTTTCTTAAACCGTAAGCCTTAGCATGAGGTGGTGGACCATGATGCTCATAAACTGTTACACACGATAAAGTTATAAATAAAATTAAAAATAAAATTCTCATTTAAATATTTTATTCCAAAATTAATTAACTTTCAAGAATTTTAAAAAAACCTCTGATATTTTCACCGCAATTAAAACACTTTCCATTTATGATCCTGTTTTCAATAATATCAAAAATATACCTTTTTATCAACAAAGTTCCACATTTATGACAATAAGTATTTTCGTATCTATGACCTGGAACATTACCTATATAAACATAATAAAGACCTTCCTCCTTTGCTATATCCCTTAAAATTTCAAGCCTTTTTACGGATGTTGGCGGTGCATCAAATTTATAAGCAGGGAAATATCTTGTTAAATGATAAGGAATATCTTCTCCTATTTCGTCTCTTATTCTCCTTGCAATTTCCCTTATATCCTCTTCCCTGTCATTATAGCCTTCTATAACAAGGGTTATAATTTCAACCCAGAGCCCCTTTTCTTTTGCAATTTTTATATTTCTCCAGATCTTTTCTAAATCAGCACCACAGTATCTTTTAACAAATTCTCTGTTACCCTTTATATCAAAGTTAATAGCATCAAGACCTGAATCTATAAGCAAATTTAAAGCTTTTTCTGTCATATAACCATTTGAAACAAAAGTATTGTAATAATTTTTCTTTTTTGCAAGCTTAAACAAATCAAGAGAATACTCAAGTAAAAGAGTTGGTTCATTGAAAGAAATACTTGTCCCTTCACATTTAAATTTTTCCATTAAATCAATAAATTTTTCTGGAGAAATAAATTTACCTTTTCCGATATTATATGGAGCCTTACTTATCTCATAATTCTGACACCAGGGACATAAAAAATTACAAGACCAGGATGAAGCTGTTAAGGCTTTTGTTCCAGGGTAAAAATGAAAGAAGGGCTTCTTTTCAATTGGATTTACACATATAGAAGAAATATCACCATAAATAAGTGTATATACTTTACCTTCAACATTCATTCTTGTTTTACAGAAACCAACATCTCCCCTTTTCAATTTACATCTCCTTTCACAAACAAGGCATATCGTATAATCACCTCTAAATTCGTATATGCTTTCTTTCACCCTCTTTTCATTAATTATCTTAATTGGACTTATATCAATTGTCTCAAAAATTGGATAGAAAGAAACTCTATCACCTTCTTTTATTTCCCTATCTAAAAAAGAATTTTCACCATTTACAAGAATAAGGTGAACCTCTCTTTCTTTTATTCCAAAAATTTTTAAAATATCCCTTACCTTTTTCCCTTCTTCTATTTCAATTTCAAACTCTCTTTTTCTTAAATCCAAAGGAAGATAATCACTTAACTCTTCATAAAACCTTACCTTTACTTTTATCATTAAAATATATTAAAATAAAGTTTTATCAGGTTCAAACCCATGAAAATTCCATAAATTTAAAATGAAAGAAATCTTTATTGTTTCAGCTGTTAGAACACCAGTAGGAAAAATACTCGGTAATTTATCTTCTTTTTCTGCAACAGACCTTGGGGGTATGGTAATTAAAGAAGCAGTTAAAAGGGCAAATATTCCAAAGGAAAAAATTGATGAAGTTATAATGGGCTGTGTATTACCAGCAGGGCTCGGACAAGCACCCGCAAGAATAGCAGCAATAAAAGCTGGTTTAAACCCAGAAATTCCCTCCTTTACCATCAATAAAGTATGTGGTTCAGGTCTCAAAGCTATTATGCTTGGAGTTCAAGCAA
The DNA here is from genome assembly GCA_039803925.1 of candidate division WOR-3 bacterium. Taxonomy (NCBI): domain Bacteria; kingdom Pseudomonadati; phylum Caldifarciminota; species Caldifarciminota bacterium. Next base: position 11,911 of record JBDRZL010000014.1, read on the forward strand.
TAAAAGCAGGTGATATAGAAATTGCTGTATGTGGCGGGATGGAATCAATGACAAATGCACCTCATCTTACTTATTTGAGGGCAGGAATAAAATATGGAGAAGCTAAATTAATTGATCATATGGTTTATGATGGATTATGGTGTTCTTTTAATGACAAGCATATGGGTAATCTTGCTGAATATACTGCAAAAAAGGCAGGAATAAAAAGAGAAGAACAGGATAAATTTGCCTATGAAAGCCACATGAAAGCTGTAAAAGCTCATAAGGAAGGCAAATTTAAAGAAGAAATTTTACCAATAAGTATTAAAACAAAGGAAGGTGAAAAGATAATAGATAGGGATGAATCTGTAAGAGAGGATACTTCCCTTGAAAAACTTGCTGCTTTAAAGCCTGTTTTTGAAAAGGATGGAACAGTCACAGCTGGTAATGCACCTGGTCTAAATGATGGTGCTGCCTGTGTTATAGTAGCTTCAGAAAAAATGGTAAAGGAATTAAATTTAAAACCTCTTGCAAGGGTAATTAGCTATTCTTCAAATTTTGTTGAACCAAAAGATTTATTTTTTGCTCCAATAGGAGCTATTAAAAAATTAACTGAAAAATCTGGATTAAAAAATCCCAATGACTTTGATTTGATGGAGATTAATGAGGCTTTTGCAGCTCAAATTCTTGCTGATATAAAAGCCCTTGATCTTGATATAAATAAAATAAATGTTCATGGAGGAGCCATTGCAATAGGACATCCAATAGGAGCTTCGGGAGCAAGAATTCTTGTGACTCTCATTTATGCTCTCAAACATTATAATAAAAAGAAGGGATTTGCCGCTTTATGTCTCGGAGGCGGTGGTGCTGTTGGGTTATCAATTGAAATAGTTTAAGAATGATAAAAATTTTAATATTATTTTTTTCTCAGATTCCAGTTTATAGTGACCGAATAATAGCAATTGTTGATAAAAAGCCAATTCTTGAAAGTGAACTTAAAGAGATGGTTGATTTTTTCAAAATTTTAAAACCTGAAATTGAAAAGGAGGAAGAAGAAAATTTAAGAAAAAAAATTTTAGAACAGTTAATAGAAAATGAATTAATTCTTTATGAAGCCAAAAAGGATACTACAATAAAGGTTACCCAGGAAGAAGTTGAAAGTTTTATAGAAAATGAAATCAAAAGAATAAAAGAGGAGTTGGGAGACTCTATTTTTAAAGAGGAACTGAAAAAAGAGGGATTAAATGAAGAAAAGTTAAGGGTAAAATACAGAGAACAGGTTGAAAGAAATCTTTATATTCAGAAATATATATCAAAATATATAGCACCAAAAATCAATATAACTCCTACTGAACTTGAAAATTTTTATAAAAAATACATAGACTCAATTCCTGAACTTCCTGAAGGATTTGAACTTTCCCATATATTTATTGCGATAAGACCTTCTGAAAAAATTATTGAGAATGCCAGAAAAAGAGCAGATGAAGTTTTTAAGGAACTTAAATCCGGAAGTGATTTTGGCTATATTGCTTTAAAATACTCTGATGATAAAGCAACTGCTGTAAATGGAGGAGATATAGGTTTTATTCAAAGGGGAACTTTTCCACCTGAAATAGAAGAAAAAATATTTTCCTATAAAAAGGGAGAAATAATAGAACCAATTCAGGGTGACCTTGGATTTTTCATCTTTCAGGTTGTTGATAAAAAAGAAGATAAAATCAGGTTAAGACAGATTGTTATTGCTACCCTGCCATCTAAGGAAGATACATTAAGAGCAAAAGAAAAAGCAAAAGAGGCATTTTTATTTGCAAAAGAAAAGGGATTTGAGGAGGCAGTAAAAAAATATTCAGAAGACCCTTTAACAAAAGATAGAAAGGGTTACCTTGGATTTGTTCCCATAGATAGATTAAGGGAAGAGGTAAGAAGCTCCCTTTTAAAGGCTGAAAATGGTGAAATTTTAGGACCCTTTTATCTTGATTTTGGTTATCATATTTTTAAAAGAATTTCCTATAACAAAGGAGGAAAACCTTCCTTTGATGAAGTAAAATTCATGATGCAGAATCTTTTATTTCAAAAGAAAGTTCAGGAATTACTGAAAAAGAAGGCATCTGAAATAAAAAATAAGGTTTATGTTGAAATATTTTATTAATAATTTTAAATTTGCGAATAGATAAGTTAATACAGATTTTAAAATTTATAAAGAGCAGAAATTATGCAAATTTAGCTTGTAGAAAGGGTTATGTTTATGCTAATGGAAAAATTGTAAAGGCTTCTTATAGAGTAAAAAAAGGGGATAAAATCAAAATAGATTTAGTTGATAGATGCATTGAATTTGAAGTGCTTGATTTACCACAGAAAAATTTTAAAAAAGAGGAACTTGAAAATTTCATAAGAATCATAAATTACACTTATAAAAAGAATGCATAAAATTTTTATTGCACCAGGTGACCCTTTTGGTGTTGGACCTGAAATTTTAATAAAATCTTTATCAAAAATTAAATTAACTTCTTTTGAGATTATAATAGGATCAGATCCTGATTTTTTTATTAAAAAAACAAAGGAGTTTAAAATTAATTTAGATAATAAAAATATTTCTTTTGATGGAATCTATAAAATTAAAAAAGGGGAAAAAAATTATCCCACATTAAAAGGTGCAAAATTCAGTATAGAATCCTTAAACTGGGCAATAGAAAAAGTTAAAAAAGAAAAAGGTGTGCTTTTAACAGGTCCTGTTTCAAAGGAAATGATAAGAAAATTAATTCCAAATTTTCTTGGACAGACAGAGTACATATGTGAAAAAATAAATAAAGATCCTTCTGAAGTAATAATGAGTTTTTATTTTAAAGATAAATTTCTGGGACTTTTTACACAGCATATACCTTTAAAGGAAGTATTTAAGTTTATTGACCCTGCCTTTTATTTAAAAAGATTAAGAGTTTTTAAAAGGGAAATTAAAAAAATTATCAGAAAAAATCCTAAGATAGCACTTTTATCACTGAACCCCCATGGTGAAGAATTTGGAGAGGAAGAAAAATTTTTAAAAAATTATATAAAATTCAAAAAAAATTTAAAAGGTTTTTTTCCTTCAGATTCTTTTTTTGGATACTCCCTTTATAAAGATTTTGATGCTATATTTGCTTTTTACCATGACCAAGGGACAATTCCTTCAAAAATTTTAGGACCTTCAGTGCACCTCTCTCTTGGATTACCCTTTTTAAGAATTTCTCCTGACCACGGACCCGCCTATAATATGAAAGGAAAAGCAAATTATAAATCCATTCTAAATTGTTTTAAATTTATTAAAAAATATTTTACTCTCTTTGAATAACTTTTTAAAGTAACCTATCTTTCTTTACCAGCCGCTTTTAAGTCAAAATCTAATAGAAATTTTTATTTAGTTCTCTTATATTTTCCCATCAACTCTCCGTATCCGATTATATGCCCCTCCATTGCTTTTAGAACTTCTTTTTTTGTAGCACCTGGTTTTAAGTCAAGGGTAGTGTCAAGGGCGTATAATTTAAAAAAATATCTGTGAGTTCCATAAGGCGGGCAAGGTCCCCCATAACCAAGTTTATTCCAGCTATTTTTACCATGTACTGCTCCATTTTCAAGTTTTTCAAGAGGTTGAATACCTGGGGATAATTTCTTAACATCCTTAGGTATATTAAAAAGTATCCAGTGATCCCATGTTCCCATTGGTGCATCAGGATCATCACATATAAGAACAAAGCTTTTTGTTTCTTCAGGAATTTTTTCCCATTCAAGAGGTGGTGAAATATTTTCACCATCACAAGTATATTTGACTGGAATCATTTCACCATAACCAAATTCTGAACTTTTTATAATTATTTCAGGATAAACTTGTTTAGAAGTTTTTTTTGATAAACCCCCAAAAATAAATATAGGAATAAAAAAATGCATCATTTAAAACCTCCTTTAAAAAATTTTAACTTATATACCCTATTTTTTTCAAAAAATTAAGGTCACTCCTCCAACCTTCTTTTACCTTTACCCATATATCTAAATAAACACTTTTAAGAAGTTTTTTCTCTATATCCTTTCTCGCCAAGGTTCCTACCTTCTTGATTTTCTCTCCACCTTTTCCTATTATAATTCCCTTTTGAGATTCCTTTTCCACATAGATTATAGCCTTTATGTAAACCCTCTTTTCTTCTTCCCTCCACTCCTCAATTTCAACAGCAGAAGAATAGGGAATTTCTTCACCGTAAAGATTAAAAATCTTTTCCCTTATTAATTCTGCAACAAAGAATCTTTCAGGTTTATCGGAAATTTCCTCATCTTCATAAAACTTTTCTCCATAGGGTAATAAATCAACAATTGCCCTTTCTACAATATCTATTCCATCTCCTTGTGATGCTGAGATAGGAATTATTTCTTTAAAAATATTCTCTTTACTATATATATCAATAACAGGTAATAACTCATTTTTGTTTATTGTGTCAATTTTATTAATAATAAGTATAGAAGGTTTCCCTGAACTTTTAATCATATCAATTAGCTTCCTTTCAATACTCCCTATTTCAGGAACAGGCTCAACCATTAAAAGAATAACATCTGCATCCTCTATAACCTTTTTTACCTCTTCAACCATTGTCTTATGTAATTCATACTTAATTTTATCAAGCATACCCGGAGTATCATAGAAACATATTTGATATTTTGGAGTTGTTTTTATTCCCAGTATATTTACCCTTGTTGTCTGGGGTTTTGGAGTGATTATAGAAACGAATTCTCCTATCAAAGCATTTAATAGGGTAGATTTACCTACATTTGGTCTTCCAACTATTGAAACAAATCCAGATTTAAAATCTTTTCTGGATTCCAAATTTCACCTCCTTTTTTAAGGGAAAAATTTCCTTTTCCACATAATTATACTGTATATAAATGCAGTATTTTTTATTGTTAATATAACCTCCCTTAAATTTATTTACCATAAATTTATCTTTTATAAAATATATACCTTCTGGTTCAAATACAAAATGCCTGTAAGTGATTTTAAATTTTAAAAAAAACAGGTCAATATTATCACTGAAATTTTGGTATTTAATAAAAATTCTATTTAAAAATACAAATTCAAAAGAAGTTAATTCTAAGTTACTTGTCTTTTTTTTATAAAAATTATTACCTTCAAGAAAAAAAGCATCAAAGTAATCCTCAAAGAATTTTTTATAACTTATATTTAACAAAATCCTTTCAAAAATTATTTCCATTTGTGAATAAAAAAGTGAATTTATTTGGCTTTCCGTATTTTCAAAAATAAATGGAATTGTTTCAAAAATAACCTCATGTTCTCTTATTGAGTTAAAAAAATTCACTTTTTTCAAAAAACCCGTTTTAAAGGAAACATTTTTATTTAAATAGAGTATATTAAAAGAAGGGGAAATTTTGTTTTTATTTAAGTATAAATAAAAGGGCAAATAAAAACTTTTTATTTCGGGCATAAAATAAATGTAGTAAATAAATTTTTTCAAAAATTTGATCCCAAAACCTTCTTTTAAATTTTCAAAATATAAATCCCCTACGAGCTCTTCATCAAAGGTTAAAAATTCCTTAAATTTTTTTTCATAAAATAAGGGGAATTTTACATTAAAAAAGAATTTTAATTTTTCAAAATTAATCAAATAATTAAATTTAATATCCTGAAAATACTCTGTGTAATTATTAGCCTTCCTGAAAAACCCATCTAAACTTATAGTTGTATCAACTGTTTTTTTAAATAGAACAAAACGAAAATTAAAAGAATTAAATTCCCTGTAATTATAATAAGAGAAAAAGAAATCAAGGAAGGGAAATCTTTTATTAGCTTCAAAGTCAATAGAATTTAAAAAATTTAAATTGAATTTTAGGCTTTTGTTTAAAATCTGAATGTTTTTCAATCTATTTGAATAATACTCATAAAGGGAGAAAAAGTCTTGAGTAAAAATTACAAAAATTAATATTTTCATAATTTTTTGAAGTTTTAAATATAATACTATAAAATTTTAATATGAGAAAAATAATTAAGATGTTATTCTTAATATTTATAGGGGGTAAGATATGGGGTGAAATTCTTATAATAGACGGAATAGGCGACGAAAACATAAATAATAAGATAAAAGAGGTATCTAAGGATAAGTTAGTTTTTATAAGACCAGAAGATTTTAAAAACAGTATTGATGGTTATAAATTGATAATCTTACTGGGAGACAGAGCTTTAGAATTCTACAAAAAAAACAACTGGGATAAACCCTGTGTAGTAGGGTATGTAAAAAATCCAATTTATGAGATTCCGATAACAGGTACAGGTTTAAGGTATGGACTCCCTCACACTCTTCTTTTTACAATAATTTCCTCATCTATGAAATGGGTAAAAAGAGTGGGAGTAATTTTTCCCTATGAATATTCTGAGTCAAACTATGTAGAGGAATTAAAGAGAATTTCAAAAACTTTCAATATAGATATAAAAATTGTTTTTGTTCAGGGAAAACAGGTTAAAAAAGCTTTTTCAGAATTATCCGGTATTGATCTTTTTTTACTTTTACCATGTGAATTTACTCTTGATGAAAATTCTGCAAGATACTTTATTGAAGAATTTACAAATCTTAAAATACCTGTTTTTGGATTTGAAAAAAAACATGCTGTAATGGGAGCTTTAATGAGTTATGATATTGAAAAAAATTATTTAATAGAATTTCTTAACATTATTAAGCTTGTATCTGAAGGAAAAGACCCTTCTACAATTCCAGTAAAATATCCTCAGAACTATGAGATTTACATAAAGAAAAAAACAAAAGATATACTTAAACTTGAGGTTGATAAATTAGCTCTTAAAAATGTAAATGAAATTTGAGGTATTAATTTTAAACTGTGTTAATTTGAAAAATGAAATGGAAGCTTTGAAATACATAAAGAATTTTCTTGAAAGGGAAGCCATTGATGCCACTATAAATATAAGAATGAATGGATATGAAATAACAGTTTCTCCATTTAATGATATTTTAATTAAAAAAAGTTTTGATGAAAGAGGTATAAAAACTTTTATAGAAGGAGAACTGGATAAAAAATATGAGGATTTAGTAACATTTCTTTTTTCATACTATATAAAAAAAAGAGAAGATGAGTTAAAAAACAAAATACAGAATTCTTTAAAAAAAGGTTTAGAGGAAGGTGAAAAATTATTATTTAAGCTTGAAGGATGGGAGAAAAATATACTTGAAACAGATCCCCTTTTCTTTCTTTTCTTGAATTATAAAAACCTCTCAAAAAATTTGGAAGAAAAAAAAGATCTTTATTACACTTTTTCTGATTTAAGCACTTTTACTTTTTTTAAGATTATTAATTGTGAAAGAGAGGAACATCTTAAAGAAATTCTTTACTATACATTAAGAAAGTTACTAATTGAGGATTTTGAGTATTTCTTTTTATTTTTTGAAGATGATATTTTGCCTATCAATTCCCTTTTCTCTTCTTTTTTTATGGATGATTTTTTTTATGATGATTTATGCAGGAATAAAATTAGGAAAAACATAAAACAAATTCAATACAAGAATAAAAAATTATACCTTTTTTATTCAAACCTTATAGAAAAAGAAATAGGAGTTTTAGGAGTATATACTAACAAGGAAATTAGCAGTGAAATGAATATTTTCTTTACCTATTTATCTACTATTACTCTTTATTTCTATTTAAAAAGAAATATAAAAATTGCATATAATTTTACAAAAAGGATTCTTCCTGTTATAAACATCAAAGCAGCAATTCTTAAATATAAAAGATATGATGAATTAATTGAAAATTTAACAAAACCTATTCATAAATTTAATATTGTAGAAACCGTAAAGGAGGTATTAAATATACTTGACTTTGAAATTGAAAGAAAAAAAATCAAGGTAAATATTGAAAAAGAGGAATTTATATGTGAGGGAGATAGAGAGCTTTTAAAAATTGCTTTACTAAACTTATTCAAATACTTAATTTCTTTTAACAGGATCAGGGGTTATATGAGCATTTACTTTAGAGAAGGTGAAATGCTGATTGAAGATTCTGGAATAGGATTAACAAAGAATGACCTTGAGCTAATTTTAGATCCCCAGGATATAAATGAACCATTATCCCTTTCTGGAATTATATTTAAAACCCTTGGTTATGATATTCAAATTGATGTAGAAAGGGGTATTGGAAATAGAATAAGAATAATTTTTTAATCATGTTACCCATTTATATGTACGAGTTTTTAAAGAGACTGGGCTTTCAAGAAAATCATGAAATAATAAAAAGAGAAATGGATCGGCTTTTAATTTTACAAAATATAATAGATGGTAAAATTATTCTAAATAATAGAAAAATAAATCTCTTTGATTTTATGAATAATTTTTTAGAAAGAGAAAAAGAAGATGGTATTGTTTTTGATTTAAATCTATTCTCTCCTCCTCAAACCTTAGAAATAACTACTGATTCAAACTACTTTGATATAATTTTGAAAGAATTGATAGACAATTCAAAGGTTTCCATATCCAAATCAGGTCTTATAAAAATAAATATAAACAAAAGAAATTACAATATTTTAGAAATAATTGACTCAGGAACAGGTATTCCGAAATCTGATATTAAAAAAATTTTTACTCCATTCTTTGTTACAAATTTTCATCTTTTTAAAGGACACCTTGGGATTGGGCTTTCAATAGTAAGTGGTTTATTAAAATTTATGGGTGCAAAAATTGAAATAAATTCAGAATATTCAAAGGGTACGAAAGTCACTCTCTATTTGATTTAAAGTTTATAAAAAATTTATAATTAACTTTTAAAAATTAAAATAAATCAACATGCATAATCACAAAATAAAAATAAGAGAAAATCTTTTTTACCTCTTGAAAGAAGAGGAGGAGAATTATCCTTTTATAGAAGAAAAATTAAGAGAAAAAGAAGAATTGATTAAAAGGGAAAAACTTGAAGGAGAAAGAAAACTAATTAAATTCAGAGAGGAAATGGAAAAGAAAAAGGAAGAATTGATAAAAAAAGGAATTTTAAAAATAGAGGAAGAATGTGAAAAAATTTATGAGGAGGGTAAGAAAAAGGCTAAAGAACTTATAGAAAATATTGAAAAATATAAGTGGGAAGCACTTAAAGTTTTTGAGGATGTAATTTTTAAAGGAGAAATCTAAAGTATGGCAACTTTAAGAATGAAAAAAGTTGAAATAATTGGTGAAAAGGAAAGACTTGATAAATTTTTAAGAAAATTACAAGAATTATCAGTTCTTCACATTGAGGATAAAGAACTTGAGGAAAGTATTGAATTTATAAAACCTGCTATTTCAGAAAAGGAAAAAGAAATCTTAAAAAAGATTGATAGAGCTATCGGTATGATTGAAGAAATAAGAAAGGAGGAGATGATTTCTTCCCATAAGATTGAAAAAAGAGAATTTAAAGACATTGAAGATTTATTTAACAATTTGGAGGAAATTTATTTAAAATATAAAAAAATAAAAGAAGAGGAAAAGAAGCTTATTGAAGAGAGAAATTTATATTTTTCCTTTACAAAAATACTTGAGGTTTTTGAAGAACTTATAGAAAAGGAGGAAATACATATACCTGAAAATTTTGAAGTTAAAGGCTTTCTTTTACCAAGGGAAGAACTTATTCTTTTATCAAGAATTAAGGAAAACTTTGAAAAGGATTATGGTGAAAAAGTAAAAATATTTGAGAGGGTTATAAAGGGAAATCAAATAGCAATTCTTATAATCTATTCTCCGGAAATAAAAGATGAGTTAAGAGAAAGGTTATGGAGGGAAGGTTTACCGGAAATAAGTTTACCAGAGGATATTGGAAAATTATCCTTTAAGGAAATGCTTAAATTTTTGAGAAATAAACTTGAAGAAATTCCCAAAAAATTTAAGGAGAATGAATTAAGAAAAAAAATATTTATTGATAAAAATTTAAATATCCTTTTTAACAGTTTCTATATATTGCAGGATATAAGGGATTTATTGAAAATAAAAGAAAAGGGCATATTTGTTACAAGATACTTTTTTTATTTAGAGGGATTCTTACCTGAAAAGGATATAGAATCTTTGAGAGAAATTGTAAAAGAAGAAAATGTTTATTTAAAGGAGACAAATCCTATGAAAGAAGAGTATAAGAGAGTTCCTGTAATACTAAAAAACCCTTCTTTCTTTAAAAATTTTGAGCCTTTTATAGAATTTTTCTCATTACCTGTATATAGAACTTTTGACCCAACATCAGTTTTGGCAATTTTCTTTCCGGTATATTTTGGATTCATGCTTGGTGATATTGGTTACGGTTTTCTGAGTTTTCTGCTTTTTCTTTTACTTTACTTAAAGTTTAATAAAAATGAATTTATAAAGAGGATAAGTTTTGCTTATATTTTGGCAAGTATTTTTACAATTTTATTTGGTTTATTGTATATGGAGATGTTTGGCGATTTGCTTGAAAAAATTGGGTTTAAACCGATTTTTCATAGAGTTCATGATGCTAATACATATCTTTTAATTGCAATTAGTTTTGGTTCATTTCAGGTTATACTTGGTTTTATTCTTGGTATTTATAATGCTTTAAATCTTGGGCACGGAAAGCATGCAATAGGTGTTTTTTCCATGTTATTGGGTCTTTTATCACTTCTTTTACTTGCTGGAACAAGTCTTAAGATACTTCCAGATTATTTATCATCAATTCTTCTTATTTTTCTATTTTTATTTATGATAATGTCCTTTAAGTTTCATGGTCCTGCAGCACCAATTGAAATATTTTCTGCTTTTGGTCATATACTTTCCTTTGCAAGGCTTATGGCTATAGGACTATCTTCTGCAATAATAGCAGTGATAGCAAATAAATTTGTAAGTATACTTCCGTCCATAATTATAGGAATCTTAGTAATGTTTTTATTTCATGTTCTTGCTTTTATACTCGGAATTTTTGACCCGACAATTCAGGGATTAAGGCTTCAATTTGTTGAATTTTTTACAAAATTTTATGAAGCAGGTGGAAGGGAATATAAACCTTTATTTAAAAGATTAAAAGGGGTTCCACTCCCAGAAATAAAATAAAATTATGGAGGTAAAAATGAAAAAACTAAAATTCCTTATGTATACAATATTCTTCATGGTAATCTCATCAGCAATTCTTTTGGCAGAGGAAGTAGCTCATGCTGCACAGGAAGCAGGTGGAGATGACTTTTCAAAACTACTCGCTCATATAGGTGTTGCTCTTGCTGTTGGTATACCTGGTCTTGGAACAGGTTGGGCTCAATCAAGAATTGGTGCAGCAGGTGCAGGAACAATTGCTGAAAGACCTGAAACAGCCATATGGATTATAATAATGCTCGCGATACCTGAAACAACAGTTATACTTGGATTTGTTATAGCCTTTATGCTTATGGGTAAAATTTAATGACTCTTAAGGAATTTGTAAAGGGAAAAATAAATAAAATAATTGAGGAGATTGAAAAGGAGACTTTTTTAGAAATAAAAAAAATTAGAGAAGATTTGGAAAAGGAAAAAGAAACTATAGGGGAAAGAATGTTAAAAGAAGTAGAAAATTTTTTAAAAATTGAGAGAGCTAAAAGGATAGCTGAAGTAAAGCTTAAAGCACTAAATGAAGTTTTGTTATCAAGAAATACTATTTATGAAAGACTTTTAGATATTTTAAAAGAGGATATAGAAAGGAGAAGGAAAAATGGAACCTACAGAGAATTTTTTGAAAAGCTTTTTTTAGAAGCTCTTACAGATTATGGTGAAAGAGAAGGAAAAATTATCTGTTCTCCACAAGATTACGAATATACAAGGGAGCTTGTTGAAAAAATGGAACTACAATTTGAAATTCAAAAAGATGAAAGTATATTTGCAGGTGTTATAATAGAGCGGAAAGATGGTAAAATAAGGGTTTTAAATACTCTTGAATCAAGATTAAAAAAAGCAGAACCATATTTAATGCAGAAACTTTTTAATCAGATTTTTAAAATTTAGTATGGATGATTTTGGGTATATAAATGCAAGGATAAGGGCAAAGAAGGAAAAACTTTTAAAAAGACAGGAAATTGAAGAATTGCTACAGGCTGAAAATTTTGAAAAGTTTGTTGAAAACCTTCAAAAAACGGAATACTCAAGGGATATTGAAAGGGGAGAAATTGATTTAGAAAAGGTATTAAGGGGAATTAACAAAAACTTTTCAGATACAATTAAAGGTATAATGGAATTTTCTTCAGGAAATCCGAAAGAGCTTCTTTATATTCTCCTTTCAAGGTTTGTTGTGGCAAATATAAGAGCAATTATAAGAGGGAAAATGAGGAATATTAAGCCTGAGGATATTGAAACAGCACTTTTTCCTGTTCTTGAATTGGATGAACCAAAATTAAAGGCTCTTCTTTCAAAGGAAGAAACCTCAGAAGTTCTTGAATTACTTTTAACTTTTAGAATTCCCCTTCCTTTTGTTATAACAAGTAAATTGATCAAAAAAGTGAGGGAAAAGGATATTGAATTTGTTGAAAATTATTTAGAAAGTTCATATTATAGTTATGCATTTAGCAAGGTAAAAAGGGGAGATGGCGATAAAGAATTTATAAGGTATATGTTAAATTCTTGGGTTGATCTTAAAAATATAGTAGGTATTTTGCTCTATTTAAAATACGGCATAAGCCCCCTCGGTAAAATTGAACTTCTTCCTTATGGGTTTTTAACTGAGAATCAGAGGAAAGCCCTTTTAAAGGCTCAGAGTTTAAAGGAAATTTCAGAAATTTTGTTTTCTACGAAATACAGAGAACTTTCAAAGTTAATAACAGAGGGAGATATTATAGGTTTTGAAAAGCGTTTTGAGGAGGTATTGAGTTTATGGGCAATAAAGGGTTTTTTAAAGGACCCTTTATCAATTGCTATACCACTTGCTTATATAATTTCAAAATACAATGAGGTTGTAAATTTGAGAATTATTGCCTTTGGAAAGTATCATGGTTTAGAAACCTATGAAATAAGGAAGGAGATACTTTTAATATGAAGGAAAGAGAAAAAGAGATTAAGGTTCTTGCTTTAACGGAGGAAGGTTATGATGCTGGTTTTAGACTCGCGGGTTGTATTACAAGGAAGGTAAAGGATGAAAAGGAGCTTTCTAAAATTTTGGAACATTTTATTGAGAACGGTGAGTTTGGAGTGATACTTGTAGAGGAATCTTTATATCAGAAGATAGAGGAGAGAAAAAGGAAAAAGTATGAAGAATTATCTTTTCCTTTAATAGTTGGTCTAAATTTAAAACCTGAAGGTAGACTTGATCCGGCTGAACACATAAGGGAGTTAACGAAAAGGGCAATAGGTTACAGTTTAAAGATAAAGTAAATTTTTATTATTTTGAAAAAGTTCCTAATTCTATAAGAATTATATAAAAGCGGTCGCGTAAAAAGAAGTATCTGTATCTTTCAGAAAGTGGAATATTTATAGGATAATCCTGATAGGAAAGGGCAATAAAAAAATCTTTTGATGGAATTTTGTATCTAAGCTGTATTAATGGAAATGAAAATAAGAATCTGGTATAAAGATTTGGAATATTGAGTGGATAAGGAGAGTAAGCACTTACATATGTAAAGTTTCCTATACCACTTCCTATTTTCAGTTTTTCATTAAAAAAAGTTTTTGATAATTCAAAGGAAGATATAAATTCAAAGGCGAATTCAGGAGATTTATCTGAGATTTTTTCTATAACTCCTCCGCTTCTAATTAAGAGTGAACCTCCCATGATAAATTGTCTCAAAGGTTTTTCAATTTTTATTCCATAAAAGGGGGAATTAATAGGCTTTTCTGGCCAATAAAAAGGTGTAAAATTTATCCAGAAGTTTAAAGAAGTAAAAAGAATTAGGATAAAGTTCATATTATTCCTCCTTTATATATTTACAGGGAAAAGCCCCATTTTAGTAATATTAAATTAAAGAATGGGTAAGGTGGTGTATTTCCTTTTCCTTTAATAAATGTGCAAAACTTATATGTGATTCCAAGGACAATGGGTGTATTTTGAAATTTATGTTGTATATTGAGAGATAATGGTGTAAAAAAGAAGAAATTTTTAATAACTGGAGGATAATATTCTGTGGGAAATTTATATATGAAATTGCCTCCTCCGATAGATAGTTCAATTTTCTCATTAAAAAATTTTTTTGAAATTTCAAAAAGAATAATATATTCAAAACTCCAGAATGAAGTAAGAGTGAAAGTATCTTTTATGGTTGTATCTCTTATTACTTTACCTTTAACTTTTGAGGATGTTTCAAAAAATCTTGCCATAATTGAGCTTCCTATATAAAATTTTTTGACAGGAAATTCAAAACCGATTCCCCAGAAAGGTGAATTGGCATATAGGTTTGGGGAATATATAGAGTATTCATTCCAGAAGTTTATAGAAAGAAATAAATATATAATAAACATTTTGGGGTTTTTTTAGGGAGGGGGAATTGAACTCCAAATTTTAAGGACTCCAATTCTGGTAAAAATAGGGCTTAATTAAAGCACCACCTACATCTTCACTTGGAATTTGCCACATTCCAGGCACCCCTCCCTGTGTCCACTCAAAAAGTCCATAAACAAGCACAGCGCCGATAAAATCATCATCATTCCAACCCCAATCTTCTTCCCACACTTCAATATATACTCCATACCACCGCCATGATTCCGGTCCGTTAAACCTAAAAAGCGATTTGCCCCTCCAATCATATCCCCATATTCCCACGCGTTCAGGTGTTTGATACCATCTATTTAGATAGTCCACGCCCGGAAATTTAGTGTATGTCGGTTCCCATACCTGATCCCACACATTATATGTATAAATTTCCATTGGCCCCGTTTCGCATCGTTGACTAATATACATACCCCTCATTAAAAGTCTCACAGTATTCTCTTTTATAATAACCTGACTATTATTTTCCCCTATATTTGAACCATAACCAGTTTCCACTGGAGATTCCTCCACCCGATATTGGTAAATGCTACTTTCAGGAGGTTCTGGTGATACAAAAAGAATGGGATAATTTGGTAGGTTAAAAAGATCTATATATATTTTTTCTCCTTTAGAATTAAAACCTAATAGTGTATCCCACTCTGTATCATCTTTCAGAGTAGTCCAATAAGTAACATAAGGGGAAATTTTAGCAGGATTTTTTATCCAGGTTGAGTAATACAAAGTATCTAAAAATTGAAGTGATACTGTAGGATAATGTTTTACTAAACCACCTATACACTCTTCTAAATAACCGGAAACTAAAGACATTTTTTTCAGTATTGTTTCCCCTGTCGATGTAACACTCTGAATATAGTCAGAAAAATATAAAGAATGTTCTTTATAAGGCGAAGATGTCATATAATCTGAAAGAATTTAACGATTCTCTTCATTCAGTAAAGCCATTGCAAGCGCTTGTGAAACTGCTGAAAGTGTGTCCTCAAGTGTAGGTTGGGGAACACGAACTTCACAAGCAATAGGTCTTCCAAAAGGGTCGTATTTACATTGAATTACTTCAATCTTTTGAAAACTAAAAGGAGAAGAATTTAATAAAGAAACCATAGATGGTTCAATTTCCATAATAGTATCAGGTTGAATAACTCCTAAAAGTACACTTTCAAGAAGAAGACCGAGTGTTTGTCTAAAAGGACCAGTAACCTTTGATTCTATGAAAGGGATTACATCATTTGTAAGTTTATTCTGAGCAGAATTATAATTTTCTCTTTCTACCATATTTTTCACGACATCAACTTTATTTATAAAGGCATTTCTTGTTGCCTCAGGATCAAAGTTACCATACCCATTCCTTACCCATCTCAATATTGTATTTATGCACATAAGCGAAAATGCACTTCCCTATAAGGATCTCCACTATAGGTTTCTCCTGTAATAAAAGTAAGGTAATGAAATACATAATCTTTTAACACCATATTTTGTGGCAGTGAGCTTTTAATTTGAATTTCTGGAAATGTTTTTCTTCTGACAGCTGGAGAATAAAATTAAACTTATTAAAACCTCTATAAAAAAGTTATAATCTTTTAAATTTATTTTTTTTCATTTCATTCCCATTTCTTCTAATTTTTAAAATTAATGGGAAGGGTTTTGAAGGCGAACGGTCGATTAGGACCGCTCGGCTCAATCCCTTACGGGACTTACACCTGCGGCCTATCAACCCGGTAGTCTTCCGGGGACCTTCAGGGGCACCTCATCTTGGGGTGCGCTTCCCGCTTAGATGCCTTCAGCGGTTATCGCTTAGAGGCATGGCTACCCAGCTATGCCCCGGGCGGGACAGCTGGTACACCAGAGGCCTCCCCACCCCGGTCCTCTCGTACTAGGGGCAGCACCCCTCAAGTGCCCTCCGCCCGCGGTGGATAGGGACCGACCTGTCTTACGACGGTCTGAACCCAGCTCACGTAGCCCTTTAATGGGCGAACAGACCAACCCTTGGGAGCTTTTTCACCCCCAGGATGGGCTGAGCCGACATCGAGGTGCCGAACCGGGCCGTCGATATGAACTCTCGGGCCCGACTAGCCTGTTATCCCCGGGGTACCCTTTATCCGCTGAGCGACGGCCTTTCCACACAGGACCGCCGGATCACTAGGCCCCGCTTTCGCGCCTGCTCGGCCTGTCGGCCTCACAGTCAGCCCCCCTTCTGCCCTTACACTCAGCAGCCGGTACCGTCCGGCCTGAGGGGAGCTTTGGGCGCCTCCGTTACCTTTTAGGAGGCATCCGCCCCAGACAGACTGCCCACCTGACCTTGTTCCTCCCTGCGATCCAGCAGGTGAGGTTAGAGTTTCGACATAAAAAGGGTGGTATTTCACCGGTGGCTCCACCTGCCCTGACGAGCAGGCTTCATAGCCTCCCACCTATCCTACACATTTTATGTCAAAACTCAGGGCCAGGCTGCAGTAAGGGTCCACGGGGTCTTTCTGTCCCTCCGCGGGTAGGTGGCATCTTCACCACCACTACAACTTCGCCGGGCCCCTCGCTGAGACAGCGCCCCAGTCGTTGCGCCATTCGTGCGGGTCGGAACTTACCCGACAAGGAATTTCGCTACCTTAGGACCGTTATAGTTACGGCCGCCGTTTACCGGGGCTTCGGTTCAGAGCTACCTCCCTGGTTTTACCCAGGGGCTCACCCTTCCCCTTAACCTTCCGGCACTGGGCAGGCTTCAGGCCCCATACTTCCTCTTACGAGTTAGCGGAGCCCTGTGTTTTTGTTAAACAGTCGCCAGGGCCGATTACCTGCGACCTCTTTCCGCTACTTGCCCGCGAAGGAGCTTTCACGTACTCGAGGCCCCCCTTCTCCCGAAGTTACGGGGTTAACTTGCCGAGTTCCTTAGCGAGGGCTCACCCGCGCGCCTTAGCACATTTATGCCCGCCTACCTGTGTCGGTTTGCGGTACGGTCACCCTGGCTTCATAACCTGCGAGGTTATTTCTTGGCAGTGTGGGAACACCCAGTTCCCGGGGTTACCCCCGGTCCCCATCACCCCTCAGGCTCCAGGCCGGGATTTCCCTCGGCCCTTCACAGCCCTAAAGGCTTAGACCCGGTAATCCGTTACCGGGCTGGGCTATCCCTCCTGCGTCACCCCCCAGGCTCCACCAGGGTGGCAGGGGAATATTAACCCCTTTCCCATCCCCTACGCCTTTCGGCCTCAGGTTAGGGACCGGCTAACCCTGGGCGGACGAACCTTCCCCAGGAAACCTTAGGCTTACGGCGTCCCCGATTTCCACGGGGATTATCGCTACTGATGCCCGGATTCTCACTTCCCAGCAGTCCACCCTGGTTTACACCAGAGCTTCAACCCGATGGGAAAGCTCCCCTACCGCTCCGGGATTTAACTCCCGGAACCCGCAGCTTCGGTGGCAGGCTTAAGCCCCGATACATTTTAGGCGCAGAGGCGCTCGGCTGGTGAGCTGTTACGCACTCTTTAAATGATGGCTGCTTCTAAGCCAACATCCCAGCTGTCTTAGCGCCTCCACCTCCTTTCACACTTAGCCTGCTCTTAGGGACCTTAGCCGGCGGTCTGGGTTGTTCCCCTCTCGCGGATGGAGCTTATCCCCCACCCGCTGACTCCCGGGAAGCATCTGGCAGTATTCGGAGTTTGGTTGGGTTCAGGGTTTCCCCCTACCCCATCCAGTGCTCTACCCCTGCCAGACTCATTCCCGAGGCTATACCTGGATATATTTCGGGGAGAACGAGCTATCACCGGGTTCGGTTAGCTTTTCACTCCTACCCACAGGTCATCCGAGGACTTTTCAACGTCCACCGGTTCGGGCCTCCACTCTCTGTTAAGAGAGCTTCACCCTGCCCATGGGTAGATCACCCGGCTTCGCGTCTGCACCCACTGACTTAGCGCCCTTTTCGGACTCGGTTTCCCTCCGGCTTCCCCCGTTTTACCGGGGTTAACCTCGCCAGTGAGTGCAACTCCCGGGCTCATTAGGCAAAAGGCACGCCGTAAGATCAGAAGGGACCCAAATCCTGGCAAAGCCAGGACTAAAGGCACCCCCTTCCAACCCTCCGACTGATTGTAGGCGCCTGGTTTCAGGTTCTATTTCACTCCCCTCACCGGGGTTCTTTTCACCTTTCCCTCACGGTACTTAGTACACTATCGGTTGCCGGGACGTATTTAGCCTTGGAGGGTGGTCCCCCCTGATTCCCACAGGGTTCCACGTGCCCCGTGGTACTCGGGAACATAGCCCAGAGAGTCCCTCCCCTTTCGCCTACGGGGCTGTCACCCTCTATGGCTCCACTTTCCAGAGGATTCGGCTAAGGAAGAGATTTGTAACTCTCCGACCCATCCGTGGCTGGGTCCGGCTATGTCCCACAACCCCAATCCGACCAACACCCACGGGCTTTTACAGCCGGATTGGTTTAGGCTCCTCCCCGTTCGCTCGCCGCTACTAAGGGAATCTCATTTTGATTTCTTTTCCTCCGGGTACTGAGATGTTTCACTTCCCCGGGTTCGCCTCCCCTGAAAAATCAGGGGATGATCCCGGTTTACCGGGATCAGGTTACCCCATTCGGGAATCCCGGGATCAAAGGCTGCTTGCGCCTCCCCCGGGCTTTTCGCAGCTTGCCACGCCCTTCATCGCCGCCCGACACCGAGGCATCCACCAGACGCCCTTACTACCTTCAAAACCCTTCCCAACCTAATTTTCAAATAACAGTGTAAAATATCATCCCCAAAATTAGGGTATTATAATTATACAATTTTTTATCCCATTTGTCAAGCATCATTCCCTCTTCGCATCAAACCAGTTTCTACCTACCCCCACCTTTACTTCAAGTGGCACTTTTAAATTATAAACTTTTTCCATACAATTTTTCAATACAATCAAAAAATCATCTACTTTTTCCTCTTTAACCTCAAAAATTAGCTCATCATGCAACTGTAAAACAAGTTTTATATCTTTTGAATTTTTAATCACTTCTTTATATATGTTTATCATGGCAAGTTTTATAATATCTGCAGCTGAACCCTGAACAGGAGTATTTACTGCCATTCTTTCACCCTGCTCCCTTACTTCCCTCTTTGGATGAAATAATTCAAAAATCTTTCTCTTTCTCCCGAATATTGTCCTCACCTCCCCTTTTTCTGTTGCTTCTCTTATAGTATAATCAATCCATTCTTTAACCTTGGGATATGCTCTAAAATAATCCCTTATAACCTCTTCTGCTTCCTCATAAGAAATAGATAGTTCCTTTGATAAACCATAAGGAGATAATCCATAAAATATCCCAAAATTAATAGTTTTTGCTTTTCTTCTGTCTTCTTCTGTAATTGAAACTTTACCCAAGATATTCTTGGCAGTTTCAGCATGAATATCTCTTCCTTTTATAAACGCTTCTATCATATTTTCATCACCGGAAAGATGAGCAAGAATCCTGAGCTCTATCTGTGAATAATCAGCTACAACAATCTTAAAACCTTGAGGAGCAATAAATGCCCTTCTTATATTTCTTCCTATCTCTGACCTTATAGGTATTGTCTGAAGATTTGGATTTACGCAAGTTATTCTACCTGTCTGTGTTCCTATCTGTTTAAAAGTAGCATATATTCTACCTGTCTCAGGGTCTATAAGTGATTTCAAAGGTGTTACGTAAGTTGATAAAATCTTAAATAATTCACGATATTCAAGTATTTTTCTGGGAACAATATGTTCCTTTGCAAGTTCTTGCAAAACAGCTTGGTCTGTTGAATACCCTGTTTTTGTTCTCTTTTTGGGCTTTAATTTAAGTTTTTCAAATAAAATTTTTCTTAGCTTAAAAGGTGAATTTAAATTGAATCTTGTTCCACAGATACTGAATATTTCCTCCTGAATAAGTTTTAATTTTCTAAGAATATCAAACTCAAGATCTGTAAATATTTTTCTATCAATTAAAACACCCGAAAGTTCCATCTCTGCCAACACTCTTGTTAAAGGATTTTCAATTTTAAAATAAACCCCATCAAGTTCCTCCCTGAAAATCTCTTCCATTAATTTTGGAATTATCCTCTTTATCACATAAAGAATTTCAACTTCCCTTTTTGAAGGTAAATCTGATAATCTTTTACCAAGAAATTCAAGAGTAATGGTTTCTTCATCTGGATCGGGTTTTTCAGGATACATAAGTTGATAGATTATTATTGGATCATAAACCTTTGCCCTCACATCAATTCCTTTTTTTAAAGTTCTCTTATAAAACTTTTTTGCATCAGGAACAAAAATCTCATTATTTTCATTAATTACAATATCCTTAAAATCTTCATCTTTTATTTTAAAAGCCTCTTCATAAAATCCCACTATATATCCATCTCTCAAATGCACTGCAATTGGGAACCTATTAACTTTTTCATAATCTTCCTTTAATTTTATATCAGGTAAATAGGTAGAAAATTTTTTCATCAGAGTTCTGAACTCAAACATTCGGAAAATTTCAAATAATTTTTCTAAATCTGGTTCCTTTACTTTAAGTTCCTCCATATCTAAGTATATAGGTACATCAAGTTCAAGGTTTATAAGTTTTTTATTAACCTCTATTATATCCCTGTTATTTTTTATAATTTCTACAACATTTTTATCTGATATTCTCGAAGGTTCTTCTAAAATTTCTTCAAGAGAATATTTTTCAAGAATTTCTTTAGCTCTTTTTTCACCTATTCCTGGGACACCAGGAATATTATCTATTGAATCCCCTATTAAGCTAAAATAATCTGAAAGTTTTTCCGGGGGAAGTCCATATTTCTCCTTAACCCTTTGAGGGTTATAAAGAATCTCTTCTTTTGGTCTTGTATCAAGGACCCAAATATTTTCATTTACTATCTGCAAAATATCCTTATCCGATGTCTGAATTAATACTTTAAAACCCTCTCTCTCTGCTTTTTTAGCAATAGTGGCTATAACATCATCTGCTTCATATCCTTCAATTTCAAAAATTTTTATTTTTAATGCCTTTCCAAGCTCCTTTATCCATATTAAACTGAAAGTGAGTTCATCCGGTGCTTTTGGTCTTGTTGCCTTATATGCTGAATAAATTTCGTGCCTCTTTGTTTTTCCCTTTGCATCAAAAACAAGAGCAGCATGAGTGGGTTTATATTCTTCAAGAAGCCTTAAAAAAGAATTTGTAAAAGCAAAAATAGCAGAAGTATTCTCCCCCTTTGAATTTCTTAATGGATTTTTTTCAAAAGCAAAAAAGGCTCTATAAGCAAGGGATGTCGCATCAACAAGTAAAAGCAGGGACATTCTGAATAAATTATATTAAAAAATTATTGAATTTATCACTTTTAAAGGAAATTTAATAAAAAAAAATTAACGGGGACGACGGGACTTGAACCCGCGGCCTCCGGCTCGACAGGCCGGCGTTCTAGCCAAGCTGAACTACGTCCCCGTTAATATTAATTATATATTCAAAACTAAATATTTTTCAATATTTTAATTTTATACTTTTATCAAAGATAAATAGTCTTTTACCCTTTCTTTAAAACCTTCTTCCGCACCATCTAAATTGGAAAGTAAATAAGATTCAACATACATCCTTACAGCTTCTTCCCTACTTAATCCCCTGGAAATCATATAAAAAAGTTTCTCCTCAGAAAGAGGACCAGAATTTACTGAATGAGTGCATCTTAAATCATTTGAAAGAATTTCAAGAGAAGGAACAGGAAGAAAACTTGCACTACTTGAAAGCAAAAGGGCATCACCCTCAACAAAAGCATTTATTTTCTTTAAATTTTCCTCAACCCTTGCAAGACCATAAAAACAAACAGTGGATTCATCAAACAAAATACCCCTTGAATATTCTTCACCACTTGTATAACTTTTCCTAAATATAAGGTCATTCCTTAAACTTAAAAAATTTTTCTTTTCCCCTACAAAAACATCCTTAACAAGGGCTTTCGCACCTTCACCTTCAACAAAAATATACTTATCAACCTTTGAATAAGGATTTCTGAAATAAGCAGAAAATATTTCTGTTTCAGAATCCCTTCCCAGAAACAAAAATAAAGAATTAAAAAGGTAGGAAATATTAGAATTATGAAAATTATATAATTTTAACTTTGAAGAATCATCAAGAAGAAAAATAAAAAGATTATGTGAAAAAAAGTTCCCTTCATTTTCCTGATTAATTTTAAGTTCTAAATAAGAGGAATTAAGTTTAAAAATATAAGTCTGAAAACTGTAAGTAGAATTTAAAGGAGAAACTGAACTTAAATCAAATTTTTTTTCTCTATTATTTAATTCAAGAAAAAAACCTCCTGTGGGAAAAATAAAATGAGTGGCAATCAGTCTATCCTTTTTCAATTCAAAAACCTTTAAAAAGAGATCATAAGCAACTTTATTATCAAGAAAATCGGGAAATAGAAGAATACCATCTAAATCTGATAATTCGTCTCTTATAAGAATATCTTCTTTTACTTTTAAATAATCTCCAAAAGGAATATTTCTTAAATCTGTATACCTCTCACTTGGAAGAGGAAGATCCTTTAAACTACTAAAGACCTCTTCCCTTTTCTTTAAATATTCAAAGTTTTTAATTTTTATTTCTGTTAACATAGAATTTACCTTATTTTAGAATTTTAAATTTTAAATATTAGAATTCTCAAAAACTTTGTATCCAGTTTTCTCAACCTCCTGAACAATCTCAAATCCACCTTCTTTTACAATTTTCCCATTTACCATTACATAAACCTTATCAGGTTTTACATAATTTAAAATCCTCTGATAATGGGTAATAAGTAAAGCGCCAAAATCAGGTGATCTCATCAAATCAATAGCCTTTGCCACAATACGAATTGAATCAATGTCAAGACCTGAATCAACCTCATCAAGAACTGCAAATTCTGGTTTTAAAAGAAGCATCTGTAAAACCTCAGCCCTCTTCTTTTCACCTCCTGAAAAACCAACATTCAAATCCCTTTCAGCAAAATTATCATCAAAACCCAGAAGTTCCAGTTTCTTTTTTAATTCCTTTTTATATTCCAGAAAATTCCTTGGGTAAGACTCCCCATTTTTCTTTTTCTCTTTAAGAGCAAGAATACTTCTCCATACGAAATGCTGAAAAGTTATTCCTTTTATTTCATAAGGATACTGAAATCCAAGAAAAAGGCCAAGCGAAGCCCTTTCATCAGCTTTAAGTTCTAAAATATTTCTACCCTTAAAAATTATTTCTCCTTTTGTAACCTTATATTTGGGATGACCCATAAGAACAAACCCAAGGGTTGTCTTACCAGAACCGTTTGGTCCCATTATCGCATGAATTTTTCCCTTTTCAAGAAAAAGATTTAAACCTTTTAAAATTTCTTTATCTTCAACAGATACATGAAGATCTTTTATTAAAATACCTTCCATTTTTGCCTCCTTTTTAACCAATTGAACCTTCCATTTCAAGTTGAATCAATCTATTTAATTCAACCGCATACTCCATGGGAAGCTCTTTTGTAAGGGGTTCAATAAAACCAAGAACAATTAGGGCAAGGGCTTCTGACTCCGGAATACCCCTTGAAGTTAAATAAAAAATCTCTTCCTCAGATATTCTACCAATACTTGCCTCATGACCCAAATCAACCTCTTCCTCCTTAATCTCCATATAAGGATAAGTATCAGACCTTGATTTTTCATCAAGAATCAAAGCATCACAATTTACATTTGACCTTACTCCCTTTGCTCCTTTTATAATTCTTACAAGCCCCCTATAGGTTGTCCTTCCACCGTCTTTGCTTACACTTTTTGAAATAATCCTGCTTGAAGTATAAGGCGCAAGATGAATTGCCTTTGCTCCTGTATCCTGATGCTGACCTTTTCCTGCATATGCTACTGAAATTATTTCAGCTCTTGCTCCTTTTTCCTTCATTATAACACATGGATACTTCATTGTAACCCTTGAACCCATATTACCATCAACCCATTCTACAACTGCATCCTGATAAGCAATAGCTCTTTTTGTAACAAGATTGTAAATATTGTTAGCCCAGTTTTGAATTGTGGTATACCTGACCCTTGAACCCTTTTTTGCTATAATTTCAACAACAGCAGCATGCAATGAATAAGAAGAATACATAGGCGCAGTGCAACCTTCAATATAATGGACAAAGGAACCTTCATCAGCAATAATTAGAGTCCTTTCAAATTGACCCATGCTTGCAGCATTAATCCTAAAATATGCCTGCAAAGGAAATTCAACATGAACACCAGGTGGAACATAAATAAAACTTCCACCACTCCAGACTGCTGAATTGAGTGCAGCAAACTTATTATCAGTTGGGGGAACAACTTTACCAAAATACTCTTTAAAAAATTCAGGATACTTTTTTAGAGCAGTATCTGTATCAAGAAAAATAACACCCTTTTTTTCAAGATCTTTTCTTATGTTATGATAAACAACTTCAGAATCATACTGCGCTCCAACTCCTGCAAGAAACTTTCTCTCTGCCTCAGGAATTCCAAGTTTTTCAAAGGTATTCTTTATGTATTCAGGAACATCCTCCCAGGAAGTACCCTTTCTATCAGTCGGCCTCACATAATAAGATATTTCATCAAAGTTAATACCTTTTAGATCTGCACCCCATAAGGGCATTGGCTTTTTTAAAAAAATTTCAAAAGATCTTAACCTGAATTCTCTCATCCAATCAGGCTCACCTTTTATAGAACTTATATCCTCTACAACTTTCTTGGTTAATCCCTTGGGTGCAGTATAAAGATAATCAACTTCATCTCTAAAATCATACTTCTTTAAATCTATAGTTAAAACATCTTTTAAATTTTCCATTTTGTTTCCTCCTTGTATAAATAAAATATACAGTTAAATTTAAAATTATTCAAGATTTAAACCTTTTCAAAATTTTTTGCTAAAACTGCTAAGGAACGAAAGTAAAAAGGATATTTTTTATCATTAATAACTTCTATATATTTTTCAGCCTTTTTAAAATTTTTGAATTCTATCAGAGTAAGAATCTTTAAAAGAAGATATAAACCCTTTTCCTCATAACTTGAATTTTCAAGTTCTTTTTCAGCTAAATCATAAAGTTCTTCTGCTTCATTTTTATCCCCGTAAAATCCCTTTATGTAAGCAAGCCATGAAAGAGCAAGACCTCTTAAAGTTTTCTCCTCAAAAGGTAAGTAATTTAAAATTCTCCATGACCTTCTCTCCACTTTTTTAAATTCCTCCGCATCCACTGAAAGAGGATTTGAAAGTTTTAATCTCACTTCTATGGAAAGTCTCGGTGCTCTTAAATTTAAAAGGGTTTCCTCAAGAATTTTTTCAAGTTCTATTGTCTCATCTTTTTTTCCTTCTTCAAACAAAAGAAGTGCCTTTTCAAATAAAACATAAGCATAAAGAAGTTTTGACCTTTCTGTGTATTCTCTAAATAAAATTTTAAGCATATCATTTGCTCTTGTCCATTCACCCCTTATCCTTGCAATCTTTGCTCTCCATAATGTTGCCCAGCCTTCCTCTTCAATTAAACTTGTCCCCCTGAAACTGATCTCACTTTCTGTAAAATGTCTCTCAGCCCTATCATAATCACCTTCTATAAACAATATTTTACCAAGAGAAAAATTGATCTTCCCCCTTTCCTCATCTGTTAAACCTTTCTGGTTTAATACTTCATTCAATATTTTCTTCGCCTTTTCAAACTGGCCTTTTTCCCTATATAACCTTGCCTTAAGCCTTTTAATAGAATTCAAAATTGAAACACTACCATCTCTCTCTATTATTTTTTCACACTCTTTAAGAATTTTTTCTGCTTTATTATAGTCCTTCAAATCAAGAAGAACACTTATATAATCAGGATAAATCTCAATATATTCACCCCTTGTAAGTTCAATAATTCTCTCAAGAATATCTTTTGTCTCTCTTAAAAGACCCTTTTTGTAAGCCCTTTTTGCCTCTTTTATAAGTCCTTCCATATTTCCTCCTTTAAAATTTTTTTAATTTTCTCTTTAACATCATCCATTTTTTCATCTTCCATTTTATAAAAAAAAGGATTAATATTAAGATAATTTTTAAAAAAATTCAACTGTCTCTTTGTATATTCATAGGTTCTTTTCTTAGCAAGATTCACCGCCTCTTTCAAATCTTCTATTTTGCCCATTATATATAATATAAGTTCCTTATATCCATGCGCATCAAGAGATTTATACTTTAAATCATACCCTCTATTTAATAAATTCTCAACTTCTTTTAAAAAACCCTTTTCCATCATTTCATCAAACCTCTTATTAATCCGCTCCCTCCTTTTTTCCCTTTCCCAGTATATGGCAAAATAATATGGAACTATTTTCTTTTCACCCTTTCTTTTATATAACTCTGACGGTTTTTCTCCTGTAAGTTCATAAATCTCTATTGCCCTTTCAATCCTCACTCTATCATTTGGATGTATTTTTAAAGCCCTTTCAGGATCAATTTTTTTCAACAATTCATAAAGCTTTAATGTTTCTTCCTTTTTTAACTTTTCCCTCAATTCAGAAGGAACAGGTGGTAAAGAAATAAAATCTTCAAAAAGAGCCTTTAAATAAAGTGTAGAACCTCCCACAACAAAAAATCTTTCACCTCTTTTATAAAGCTCAACAATTATTTTTTCTGCATCTCTTGCATAATCCCCTGCACTGTAATATTCATCAGGATACTTTATATCAATCATAAAGTATTCAACTTCCCTTCTCATCTCCTCTGTTGGTTTTGCTGTTCCTATATCCATTAATTTATAAACTTTCTTTGAATCACAAAGAATTATTTTTGTTCCAAGCTCTTTTGCCAATTCAAAAGCCAATTTATTTTTTCCTGAACCAGTATGTCCTATTAATGCAAAAACCCTTATTTTATCTTCCAAATTTTTTATCAAGTTCATCCTTAGTAATTTGGATCATGACAGGTCTTCCATGGGGACAGAAAAAGGGATCATCAAGAGAAAAAAGTTCTATTAGAATATTTGTCATTTCTTCCTTTCTTAAAATATCACCTTTTTTTATGGCACTCTTACAGCTAATCTCTTTATAAACATTTAAGGGGTCAAGCTTTTTTTCCTTTTTTATTGAATTAATTATTTCTATAAAATTTTCCTTTGAAAACTTTTTAATAAAATCGGGCAAACCCTCAATCTGAATCTCCGTGGCTCTTATTTCTCTTATCTCAAAACCAATATTCTCCAAAACAGGTTTTATTTCCTTAAAAGTAGAAAACTCTGTAGGAGAAAGCTTCAAAAGAATTGGAAAGGCTATATAATTTGTTTTAAATTTTCTTGAACTTAATATCCTTTCATAAATAATTTTCTCATGGGCTGTATGCTGATCTATTATTAGTAAACCTTTTTCAAACTTTACAACTATATAAGTGTTTTCAAATTGCCATATATCCTCATAAATTAAAGGCTCCTTCTTATCTTCTCTTTTTTGCATTTCACCAAATTCAAGCTGTTTAACATCTTCCTTAAATTTATCCCCACCTAATTTTATAAGAAGTTCCATTTTTTTATCACTTGTACTTTTTTCCTTAACAGTGCCCCTTACTATATTTACAATCCTAAAAGGAAAACCAAGTTTGGGTGAAAACTTAACCTGTAACTTCTGAGGATGAATATTAAAATCAACTTCTTCAGGGTTTATAAAAAGAAAAAGAAATACATCAGGTGATTTAAACCTATCTGTATAAATATTAGAAAAGGCTCTAATAAAAGAATTGTCAAAAAAAGGTCTTCTGTTAACAAAAAAAAATCTTTGAGGAGATTCCTTTAAAAATTCTGGTCTTGATAAAAATAAAGTAAAGGAAAAATTCTTTTTACTTTCTTCAATCTCAACCAATTCCTTTAAAAATTCCTCACCAAAAATTGAAGAGATTCTTTCTTTAAAACTATTAACAGAAGGTAAATTAAATATTGTTTCCCTTTCATCTTTTAAAAGAAATTCCACTTCGGGATTTGAAAGAGCATACTTCATTACAACTTCTATAATTTTTTTTAATTCCTGACTCCCAGTTTTTAAAAATTTCCTTCTCGCAGGAACAGAATAAAAAAGTTCCCTCACCGTGACAGTTGTACCCTTTGGATGAGCACAGGGTTTTAAATATTTCTTTTCTCCACCATCTATAAAAATCTCATTACCCTCAAAATTTATATTTATAGAACTTTTAATGATAACCCTTGAAACTTTTGAAATGGCAAAAAGTGCCTCCCCTCTAAATCCATAAGTTGTTATTCTTTTTAAATCCTCTGGCTTTTCTATTTTACTTGATGTAAAAGGTAAAAAACAGAGAGAAAGATCCTCTTCATCCATTCCCTCTCCATCATCTTTTACCTCTATCAACCTTTTTCCACCATCCTCAACAAAAATCTCAATTTTTTTAGCACCTGCATCAAGGGAATTCTCAATCAATTCTTTTACAACTGAAGATGGATCATCTATTACTTCACCTGCTCTTATTTTATAAATTAATTCTTTTTCTAATCTCCTTATTTTCATAATTTTTAAGATTTTTATTTTTTTAAATTTTAAAACACTTCATTAACTAAATACTAATAGCTAAAATCCCAAAACAATTTTAACTTTACCTCCTTTTTTATTTTATATGTAAGCACTTTAAGTCTTTTACCTTCTAAAAATTCTTGGATTTATGGTTATACCAAACCCGAATCTTGGAGAAAATCTCGGAGAACCACCTAAAAAGTGCTCAAGCTTTGTTAAAGCAAAATTTACAGAAATAAGAGGACTTACATACCTTCCTCCAACATTAAAATCCCTTCCATCAAAATCAAGTAAAATATGGAAATTTTTACTAATAATATAATATGCACCCCAGAAAACACCAAAAGTAATATCATGCTTTGTCTTACCACCAGTTAAAATATCAAAATTAAAATACTTTGAACGAGAACCATACCCTACAAATCTTCCCCTACCAAGACCAAATGTGCCAACAATTTTATAAGTAAAATGTTTTGAAAAAACAAGGAACAAAGAAAAGTTTTCTAAATTTCTCCTGTAATCTCCTTCCTTCCAATCCTCCCAGTAATAGGAATTATCATCATTATATCCACCTTCAGGTGGATTTGAGCCAGTTGAACTTATATATTTTCTGTATGTAATATCATAAATACCCACTGCAACAGCTGGTGTAACACCTATTTCAGGCATTATCCTGTAAATTAAATCAATAGCATAATCACTTAAGGTATAAACTTTTAAAGTAAAAAAGAAATTTCCTAAGGACATTGTTCCATACATATCAAAATCAAAGGGCTTTGATGGATCATAATTCTTGATTTCATAACCTGACTTAATCTCCCTCCTTAATCCAAAATGCGCATAAAGAGAAAACTCAGAATAAAAGGGTGTAGAAGGCAAAATAGCTGTTGGAATATCAATCTGAGAAAAGGAATTCTGAAACTCTCCGTATATTAAAGCCCAAACCAAAAATAAAGTTAACTTTTTCATTTTACTTTTTTTAAAATAAGGATTTGAACCTTTTTTATTATAAGATAAATTTTTTTATTTGTCAAGTATTATAATAATAAGGATGAAAGAAAAAATAATCTTTGAAGTTATCCC
Organism: candidate division WOR-3 bacterium; assembly: GCA_039803925.1. Classification (NCBI taxonomy): domain Bacteria; kingdom Pseudomonadati; phylum Caldifarciminota; species Caldifarciminota bacterium. Next base: position 41,896 of record JBDRZL010000014.1, read on the forward strand.
GCCTCCCTTTGATTGGAATGAAGAAAAAATTCTAAATTTTTCTGAAAAAATTAAAAGAATAATGAAGGAAAACAGAATAAAGTTTTTAAATATTCCTGAAGTTATAGATGAAAAAACAAGGGAAAAAGAAAGAAGTGTTCCCTATAAAGAAAAAATTGATAATTTAGAATTTTCAGAATATCTTAAAAACAATTTTAATTTTGAACCAATAATAAATAAAATTTGTGTCAGAATAAGCAAAAAGGAATTTGAAGAATGGGTTAAAAAAGTATACAAAAAAGGAATAAGATACATTGTTTTAGTTGGCGGAGAGTCAAGTAAAATAAAATACCCTGGATATTCGGTTATAGAAGCCGCAAAATTCATTAAAAAAAATTTTCCTGATATAAAACTTGGAGGAATAACCATATTTACAAGAAATAAGGAACCTTACCGAATTCTTGAAAAAATGAAAGCAGGTATAGACTTTTTTGTATCTCAAATTATATTTGAAACAAGCAATATGAAACAGGTTTTAATACACTTATGGAGACTCACTAAACTTGAAAATATAAAATTCCCTGATATATACATTTCCTTTGCCCCAGCACAAAAAATAAGGGATATAGAATTTATGAAATGGCTGGGAGTAGAATTTCCTACTGCAATAAATTTTTACATAACAGAAAAGGAGAGAAAAGTTGAATCAAGGACTTTTGAAGTCATTGAGAGAATGCTTGATGAGATATTTGATTTTGCTAACAAGGAAAGGTTAAACTTGGGTTTTAATGTTGAACATGTTATGTACTCAAATCTTGAACTTTCCGAAAATATAATAAAAAAAATTAAAGAGAGAATATGAAAATAATATTACATGGAAATTACCCAAGAAGTGAAAAACTTGTTGAAGCTACAAGAGACTTTGAAAGAGGAAGAATTAAGGAAGAAGAATTAAAAAAATATTTTAAAGAAGATATTTTAAATATAATTAAACTCCAAAAAAACTGGGATTATATCTTTAACGGTCATTTTTATTTTCAGGATTTATTAAGACCATTTTCTGAACTTGTTTATGAGGTTGAAATTGACGGGCTCAAAAGATTTTATGAAACAAATTTCTTCATGAGAAAGCTCATCTTTAAAAAATTTGAAATAAAAGAAAATAAAAAATTTTTTGAACACTACCTTTTATGTGATGGTCTTTTTAATAAAAAAGAAAATCTTACATTTACCTTTCCCTTTTTATTTTTTTTCCAAGAATTTTCTGAAAATATCAAATTAAAAGAAATAGGAGAATTACTATTAAAGGTAGTTAAAGAATTAAATGAATGGGGAAACAAACTTTTAATTTTTTATGAACCCACTTTTGGCTTTAAAAATATAAATGAAGAAGAAAAAGAAATTTCTTTATGGTTTTTAAAAGAATTAAAAAAATTTAAAAATTTAAAATTTGCTTTACATAGTTTTTTCTTTGATGTAAGTAATGATTTGGATTTTATTTTCTCCTTGGATTTTGACGGATACGGATTTGATTTTTATAATAACTCAAGAGATTTTATTTTGAAAAACTTTCCGGAAAATAAATTACTTCTTGCAGGAATAATAAATACAGATTCTACACTAATAGAAAAAAAAGAATTTATTGAAGAATTTATTGAAAAATCAATCAATTATGTAAAAGAAGAAAATATTTATGTAACCACAAACTGGTCTCCTGAATTTCTTCCAAGAGAGATTATGGATAAAAAAATAAAAAATTTAATTAAAGGAGAAAATTAAATGAAAATTTTAACTCATGAGATTGGTTCCCTTGCTAAACCCTCTTTCAGAGTTAAAGCTTTCAGAAAAATAAAACTTACAGATTCTGATATAGAAGAAGCAGAAAAATGGGGACATTTTCTTGAAATTGATGAAAGGAAAGAGTTAATTGATATCCTTTCAAAGAGAGAAAACTTTACAGAAGAGGAAAAAGAAAAAATACTCCACTTTTCTTCCCTTTATGCTATAAGACTTCTTGAAAAGGCAGGACTTGACCTTGTTTATGATGGAGAGCAGCATAGAGTGGAAATGTATGAGTATCCCGTAAAACACATAAGAGGATTTGAATTTAAAGGTCATGTTAGAAGTTTTGATAACAAATATTACAGGAAAGCTTCCTGTGTCTCAATCCCTACTTTAGTATCTCCCTATCATGATGAAGAATTTGAAAGAATAAAAAAATTAGCAAAAAAACCTGTTAAAATTCCTGTAACAGGAGCATATACAATAGTGGACTGGTCTTATGATGAGTACTTTTTAAGAAATATAAAACCAGGTGAGGGTGATATAAGAGAAAAAAGAAAAAAAGCAAGAAAGGAATTTTTACTTTCAATTGCCAAAAATTGTATTTATCCTGTTTTAAAATCCCTTTACGAAAAAGGAGCAAAATACTTACAGATAGATGAACCAGCAGCAACTACAAAAAGGGATGAGATAGATTTATTTGTATTAACAATGAAGGAAAGTATAGGTGATTTAAAAGGAAAGGTATTTTTTGGAACTCATATATGTTTCTCAGATTACTCTCTTTTATTTCCAAAAATTTTGGAACTTGAAGGAATACTTAATGAGGTTCATTTTGAATATGCAAACAGAGATACAAGGGAAATAGGTATTAATCCTGAAAAAAGAAGGGGTTATGAAATACTTAAAGAATTTAAAAATACAAAATTTATTGTTGGACTCGGAACAATTGATGTTCATACTGATTTTATTGAACCACCTGAACTCATAAGGGATAGAATTTTATATGCCCTTGATATTATAAAGGACCCTGATAGAATATATGTTGCACCAGATTGTGGTTTAAGAACAAGAACATGGGATATAGCCTTTAAAAAACTCAGGAATATGGTGGAAGGAAAATACCTTGCTGAGAAAGAAGCAAGAATTTAACTTAAAAAGATGGATATTTTAAAAATTTATAATATTTTAAAAAAAATAGAAGAAATAAATCCGAGGTTTGTCATTGAAAATATTTTTGAAGAAAAATTTGAAAAATTAATTACATTAAAAGAAATAGATAAAAAAAAATAGAAAAAGCTTTAAAAATCATTGAATTAATTAAAAAAGGCGAAAGACCTGAGTATATTTTCAAAAAATGTTTATTTTTAAATGAAGAATTTTATATAGAAAAAAAGGTTTTGATTCCAAGAGAAGAAACATCCCTTTTAGTCAATTATTTAAAGGAGCTTAAAGAAAAAAAATTAAAACCTGAAATCATTATTGATTTTGGAACAGGAACAGGAATTTTGGCAATATGGGCAAAAAGAATATTCCCTTTTTCCTATGTTTTAGCTGTTGATTTTTTAAAAAAAGCATGTAGATGTGCCAAAATAAATAGTAGAAAAAAAAGTGCAAAGATAAAAGTAATAAGGACAAAAAGTTTTAAAATTTTCAAGAAAGAAAAAATTGATTTAATTATTACAAACCCACCTTATCTTTCAGAAGAGGAATATAAAAAATATGGACCATTTAAAGGTGAATCAAAAATTTCCCTTTTTGGCGGGAAAAAAGGTTATGAAACTTTTTTGAAATGGTTAAAGGAAGGCTTTGAAGTTTTAAAAAATGGAGGTATTTTTATAAGTGAGATTTCAGAATTCTGGAATAAGGAAATTCTTTTAAGTTTTAAAAAATATTTAGTAGAGGAAATAAAAGATTTTTTTAATAAAAATAGGATTTGGATTTTTAAGAAGTTTTAAATTATTATTTTTAAATGCACCTTATATCACCATCAAGGATATACCTTTATGTTAGTTGTCCAAGGTGCTTTTATTTGGAGGTAAAAAAAGGAATAAAAAGACCAGTTGAATTTTTCCCGAGGATTCCTTCCCTTCTTGATAAAATTTTTAAAGAAATTGCTGAAGAATTTAAGGAAAAAGATCTCCCTTATTACTTTAAGAGATTTGGATTAAAGGGAAAACTCAAAAAAATAAAACTTGAAGATAAAAAAATAGAAAATACGGATTTAATCTTAAGGGGAATACCTGATGAGATCATTGAAAATGAAGAAAAAAAAATTTTACCTCTTGATTACAAAACTTCTTCAAAATTTCCTGATAAACTTCCAATTCCTGTCCAAATTCAACTTGATAGTTATTCTTTGCTTATTAGATTAAACAATTTTGAAACTAATGAAAAGGCTTTCGTTTTTTATTTTGTCCCTTATTATTCAAGGAATGAAAAGAGAATTAGATGGGATACAAAACTTTATGAATATTCAGTAAATTTAAAAAGGCTAAAGAAATTTATAATTGAAATAGATAAAACCTTAAGAGAGGACAAATTACCCGAACCTTCCAAAAGTTGCCACTTCTGTAAATATGTTGAAGATGTTAAGAATCTATAAAAAATTTAAAATTTTTTCTCTATTAAAAAAATAAACTTTTCTTCCTTTATGTTAATTCCCATCAAACTTGTATCCCTTTCAAATTTATAAAGGTGTGCAGAAACATACGCATCTAATATGTTAAAAGCCCATAAGGAAAAGGAAAGAATGAAATTATAAGAAAACCTGTATAGGGCACTTTGACTTTTCTCAATGTAGGGATAATCCCTTAATAATTCTCTCAAAAGGAAAACTTCTCCACAAAAGAAAAAAGCACCTTTAATATAATTTCCTGTATAAACCTGACCGAAACCAGGTAAAAGAGCGCTCATCCATGCTGCTTTTACTGGATTTTTATTCTCTGTTAAAATTAAAAATAAAAATAAAAATTTTATCAATAAAAAACCTCCATTAAAAATAACCCTTGTGGGGGTGCTATAATTAAAGTGTCAGGAACATTTTCAAGGACTCTCTTAAAACCATCAAGATCATTCCTTGAAGCAAAATATACCATCTGGCCAACAAGACTTCTAACAAGTTTATTTAAAAATCTCTTTGCATAAAAATATAAAAAAATTTTTTTACCCTTTCTTTCTGCATAACACTTTTCAATTTTCAAAAAACCGTTTCCCTCAGGTAAGGGAGAAAAGGGAGAAAAATCTCTTTCAATCTCTGTTAGTTTAGTCATTTTATAGAATAAATTATAATTCAATTTAAAATTAATTTCCCAGGCATATAGTCTTTCAAGAGGGGACCTTTCAAGGAGAATTGTGTATCTATAGAGTTTTGCTTTTGCGGATCTTCTTGCATGAAATTTATTACTAACAATTTCAATTTCTTTTACATAAATATCTCTTGGTAAAATTGCATTCATAGCTTTTCTTAATTTTTCCCTATCACCTTCAAATCTTTCATAAAATATTTTTTTAGGTGCATCAAAGTGAGCTACCTGACCCAAAGCATGAACTCCCCTATCTGTCCTTGAAGCTCCCTGAATTAAACCTTTTGCACAGATAAGTTTTTTTGTAACTTCATCAAGAACACCCTGAACTGTTCTAAAACCTTTTTGAACTTGCCAACCGTAAAAATTTGTTCCATCATATTCCAATTTAATTTTAAACCTCATTTTTTTAATTTTTTTGCAAAAAATATAGAAAGTTCAAAAAGTAAAACAATAGGTATTGCTAAAATACTCATTGTTATAAAATCAGTTGAAGGTGTAAAAAGAGCTGCAAGAATAAAAATTAAAACAATAACTTCCCTTCTTTTCGATTTTAATAATTTATAATCGAGAATATTAAGTTTAACAAGAATTAAAATTAAGATTGGTAATTCAAAAAGGAGACCTGTGAAAATTGTAACATATAAAAGGAAATTCACAATATCTGAAATATGCATAAGTGGTAACATTACATTTCCTGCAAAGGAAAGAAGAACTTTGATACCAAGAGGATAAATAACAAATATTGAAAAGAAGAAACCCACATAGAAAAGGAAGGGAGATAAAATTATAAAGGGTTTAATGTTTTTAATTTCATTTTCATAAAGACCTGGTTTAATAAATGCCCATAATTCATAAATCAAAAAGGGTATGGTAAAGAATATTCCCGATAAAAGAGAAACCTTCAATCTTACAATAAAAGCTTCCTGTGGAGAAAAAAAGTAAATTTCTCCGATTGGTTTTTTTATAAAATCTATAATTTTCAAAGAGAAAACAAAGGATATTAAAGTAAAGATAAATAGATAAATTATAACTCTTATGATTCTTATTCTTAATTCTTCTAGATGCTCAAGGAAAGATTCCTCCATCAGTAAGTTATTGCGTAAAGAAAAATGTTAATACCCATTTTAATTGCCTCTTCCCTTATTTCAGGTGGATCTCCATAAACATCTGTCCATCCGTCGGATATGTTTGAGTTATAAGTATAAAAGAGACATAATCTATCACCTATAAAAATTCCGTAACCCTTTGGTGGGCCTTCATAATGCTCGTGAATTTTTGGAAGACCTTTTTCAAATTTATAAAAAATATTATAAATAGCATGGTCAAAGGGAACCTCTTTAAGTTCTTTTTCAGGGAAAATTTTTTTAATTTCTCCTCTTATATATTTATCCATTCCATAATCATCATCAATATAAAGAAATCCACCTGATTCAAGGTATTCCCTTAAATTTTTAGCATCCATTTCTGAAAGTTCTACTTTTCCATGACCTGTCATAAAAAGGAGAGGATAATTCCTTATTCTTCTATCACCAACATCAAGAACTACCTCTTGCTCTATCATATTTATTCCAGTTCTTTTTTCAATTTCCTTTGAAAGATTAGGAATAATTTCAGGGTCATTATACCAGTCTCCTCCTCCTTCATATTTAAGCCTGACGATCTGGAGTTCAAGTATTGAAAATAAAATTAGAAAAAGGAACATATATATTCTAATGCATCCTTAAAATTTTTTGCTATAAAGCTCGGTTTCAAAGTCAATGGGTACCTTGTTTTTATATAAATTGTTATCATTCCCAGTTTATATCCAAATTCAATATCACTATCCTTATCTCCTATCATAAATTTTTTTTCATAATCAAAGGGAAATTCCTTTTTCCATAATCTATAAAAATATAAACCCGGTTTCCTGCAAGAACACATTTCTATAGGTAAATGGGGACAAAAGTAATATTTTAAAATTTTAACCCTTTTTAAATATAAAAACTGATCAAGTCTTTCATTATTTCTTTTAACATCTATTTCCTTATAGTAACCTTTATTTATTCCAGACTGATTTGAAAAAACAAAAAAGTGAAAATTTAATTTTTTTAATTTATGAAGACCTTCTATAACATAATCATTTAATTTTAACTTAAAGGGATCACCAAGAGTTCCATAGTCCCTATCTTCTATTAGAACCCCGTCTCTATCAAGAAAAAGCAAGTTTCTTTTCACAAAATTTTTAAAAGAAATTCTTTTAACTCTTTAAGAGCTTTTCCCCTGTGAGAAATTTCATTCTTTTTTTCTAAACTTAATTCAGCAAAAGTTCTACCAAGGGGTGGATAAAGAAATAAAGGGTCATAACCAAAACCCGAAGCACCCCTTTCTTCATAGGTAATAAAACCTTCCACTTCTCCTCTGAATTTGAAAAAATTACTTTTATCAAGAAAAAAATAAATTACACATATAAATTTAGCTTTTCTTTTTTCAAATGGAACACCTTCAAGCATTTTTAAAATTAATTTTCTATTTTCTTCATCTTTACCTGAATCTGAAAATCTTTTTGAATAAATTCCAGGAAGGTTATCAAGATAATAAACAACAAGACCAGAATCTTCACCAATTGTTGGCATTCCTGAGATTAAATTTCCGTATTTTGCTTTAATAAAGGCGTTTTCATCAAAACTTCTCCCCTTTTCCTTAAATCCCTTTTCTATCCCAAAATCCCTTAAAGTTAGTATTTCTATATTTAATTCTTTTAAAAATTCTAAATATTCTCTTCTTTTACCCTGATTTGAAGTAGAAAGGAGTATTTTCAAAAAATTATCTCTTGGGTGTCACCTCTGTTTCTGCAATCCAGGCATCATAATAACCGAGGCTTCTTAACCTCATTTTCATTCTTTCAGCCTCTTCTCTTGAAATAAAATCACCCACTCTTACTTTATAATAAGGTGGAATATATTCAACATAAACCTTATATTCTCCTTTAAGTCTTGCCTCTGCTTCTTTTGCGAATTTTTCAGCTTTTTCTTTATTTCCTGGTTTTGAAGCATCAACAGCAAGAATCTGAACCCTGTAACCAAAAACTTTTGAAGGTGAAGGCTGAGGTGGAGGAGTTTCCTTTTTGGATGTGGGTGCAATAACAACTTCACCTTCTTCAACAGTTTCAGGTGCAGGGGATGGAGCAGGTGTTTCCTCTTCTGTGATAACCACTGTTTCTTCTCCTTTCTTTTCTTCTGGAGCAGGTTTCTTTTCTTCTTCTTCTCCAATAATTACAATCTCACTTTCTGTCTCTGCAGGTGTTGCTGGCTGAGCAGCTTGAGGTGCACAGAAATAATATAGACTAATAAAGAGCAAGAAATAAATTAACTTCTTCATATTTTTATATAATTCCTCCTTTGCTTTAAGGATTTGAACCATCTTATTATTATAAATTTAAAATAATAAAAATGCAAAAATATTTAATTTATACAAAGGGGAAAAGTTTTACTGTTTATTTTCTAACTTCAGGAGGAGACTTTGAGGATTATGTAATTGGAGGAATTTCCTATCCTTACAGATTCAATGCTAAGGATTTATTATTAAGTTACAGTTTTGAGGGTTCACCCTTTGATTACAAAGTAACTCTTGGTTTTCATGAATATAGAGACGAAATAATAAGTGTAAATGGATATCCTGAAGATAAGGTAATATGGAACAGAGTAAGAGGTTTTCATTTAAATATTTCAATGGCTCAAACTTCAAAGGCATGGAGATCAGTATGTTATGGTATAGGTGGAACTTTTGGGTGGTTCAGGGATGAAGATTTAAAAAATGAAAAGGGGGTGCTTATTCCTGATAAAAAGGAGGGTCATGAATATCACTTAAATTTTCAAAGAATGATTTTCATATAGGATTTCTAATTCCTACTTACAATCTTGAATTTGACCCCTATTTTGTTTATCAAATTAATTTTGAACACATTGTTTTATCCCTTTATTTAAGAGCCAATATGTTAAGAAAAGGGGGAGGTATAGGTTTAAGTTTGGGTGTGAAATAAAAGTTTGAAGGGAAAGGTTTATATTCTTTATAATAAAAATTTAAGGCGGCGTAGCTCAGAGGCAGAGCAGGGGTTTCATAAGCCCTGTGTCGGCGGTTCGAATCCGCCCGCCGCCACTTTCTCTTAAAATTGTTCAAATTCGAATCAGCTACTTCCTTATCCCTTAAAACTGGCGGAATAAATTTAATTCTCAAAAAAGCAAAAGGTGACCTTGTATGGGATAAAAATAATAAAAAATATTATGACTTTACATCCTTTTTTGGCGTTTCTCTTTTTGGACACTTCAATCCCTTTATAATTAAAAAAGTTAAAGAATACTTTAAAATTAAACCTCACTCAATGGCGGATCTCTTTCCTTATGAAAAAAGAGAAAAATTATCAGAAGAAATTGTTAAATTTTTTAAAAACAAAGATTTGCTCTGCACCTTTGGAATATCAGGAACTGATGCAATTGAAATAGCAATTAAAACTGCCTTTTTATATACAAAAAGAGAAAAAATAATTTCCTTCAAAAATTCATACCACGGGCTTTCAATGTTCAACCTCTCTATTACAAATATTTATCATTTTAAAAAACCCTTTGAAAAATTTTTAAAAAATTACTCAATAGAAATTAAATATCCTGAAAGAGAAGAGGAAATTGAAGATCTTGAAAGGAATTTAAAAAGTCTAAACTCAAAAGAAATTGCTGGAATTATTTTAGAACCCATACAGGGAAGAGGTGGAATAAAAGTTCCCCCCAAAAATTTTATTAAAATTCTCTATGAATATGCTAAACTTAATGATATTATATTAATAATTGATGAGGTTTTTTCAGGTTTTGCAAGAACAGGTAAAGATTTCTGCTTTCAATATGAAATAGATTTCCCTGATATTTTGTGCCTCGGGAAAGCACTCGGAGGCGGATTCCCAATTTCTGCCTGTGTGGGAAAAAAAGAAATTATGAAAGTTTGGGAAATAAAAGGAGATCCCCTTTATGCAACAACCTTTTTAACCCATCCTTTATCAATAATATCATCCCTTGCCTTTTTAGAACTTTATAAAAAAGAAAATCCTTTAAAAATAGTAAAGGGAAAGGAGAAAATTTTTAAAGAACTACTTAAAAAATTAGAAAATAAAAGGGAAATTAAGGAAATAAGGGGAAAAGGAATTTTATGGGGGATAGAATTTAAGGACGAAAAACTATCTTTAAATTTATGGAAAAAATTAATAAAAAAAGGATTTTTAACACTTCTTGAAGGTGAAAAACACAATGTTTTAACTTTTGTCCCTTCTTTATATTTTTCAGAAAAAAAACTAAAAAAAATTATAGATTTTTTAGATATTTCTCTCCATTAAAAAAATTCTTCTTATCTCTTTTATATCTGCAATATCATGGGCACTTTTATCAAATCTGAACCTTTTAACCCTTGCAAACCTTAAGGAAAATCCTGAATTATAAACCTTACTTTCAATTACCTCATCAAAGGCAACTTCAACTACATAAAAGGGTTTAACCTTAATCATCCATCCAAAATTTTTTTCTGTTAAAGGAGGAAGATTTTTAGTAAGGAAAATCAAATCTTCTTCTTTTAGACCTTTAAAAGTTTTACCGAGATCAAGAAAATTTTTCCTTTCTTCATCAAGACAGGAAAGATGAAGATTTGATAAAAATCCCCTTCTTTTACCATGACCCCATTCAGCACCTGTTATAACAAGGTCAAGAGTATAAAATTTTTTCCATTTAAACCAGTATTTTCCTCTTTTTCCGTATGTATAAGGGCTCACAGGATCCTTGATAATTAAACCCTCATTCCCTTTTTCAATTGACTTTAAGAAAAAATTTTCTGCTTCATCCTTTTTATCAGTTATGATATAGGGCATTTTGATTTTTTCAGGAATTATCTCCTCAAGAATTTTCTTTCTTTCCTTAAGGGGGTAATCAAGTAAAAACTCTCCATCCACATAAAGAATATCAAAGACAAAGGGAGAAATATTTTCACTTTCAACATATTTTTTACCGAACTCCTTCATAAAATCCTGAAAGGGAATAGAGATTCCCTTTTCATTTAAAATAACTCCTTCAGCATCCAGAATAAAATCTCTTTTAAATACCTTAAAAAATTCTGTTAGATTTTTTAATTTAAATGTTATATCTTTTAAATTTCTTGAAAATATCTTTATTTTATCCCTTTCCTTATGAATCTGGAGTCTTGCTCCATCAAGTTTGAATTCAAGTAAAAAATTTTTTCCCTTTTTAAAAAGTCTTAAAGGATCTTCTTCAATTTCTGCGAGCATAGGTGAAAGGGGCTCAAAAATTTTGGGGTTAAATTCTTTAAAAATTAAATTACCCTTTTCAAAAATTTCATAAACAAGTTCTAAGATATTTCCTCTTTTAAGTAATTTTTCTCCTTCTTTAATATCAATTCTCTTTGCCTTTAAAAGGGCTTTAAAAATAATTTTTTCCTTTGCACCCTGCCTTACTTCTCCAATTAAATAATCAACAAAAAATGCTCTTTCTTTTTCATTTAAGTTTTTGAAAAAATCCTTTAAAAGATAAAACCTTTGACTTAAAGAACCTTCCCCTTTAATAAAGCTCAATTTTTTGATAAATTCCTCTATTTCCTTTAGTTCTATTTCCCTTACAGAAAAATCCTTTATTGAAGCTAAAACTTCCCTTAAGAGGGAGTAACCTACATTCAATTTCCCATAAAGGGGGATTCCTGAGAGAAGTGAAAAAGAAATTTTAATTTCCTCTAAACTTAATTTTTCAAAAAAATCAGATAAAATAAATATTTTATCCTTTAAAGAACTTTTTTCCTTAACTTTTTCATAAATATGAATAATTTCTGAAAAATACATAAAAAATTTTTATCCTAAAAACTTGAAATTTTCAAATTAATATTGTATAATTTAGTTGGTATTACCAACTATTTTAGGGTTCAATCCCCTAATATTAAAAGAGGAGGTTATAATGAAGGATTTAATTTTAAAGGCTATGATGAGCACATCCTTTTTTGTGCTCATCTCCTCAACAAAAACTTACTATCCTGAAAATTACAGAAACTGGTTCCATGTTAAAACTCTAATTCTTGAAGAAGGTCATCCACTATTTGAAGCCTTTGGAGGTATTCACCATGTATATGCAAATGAAAAGGCTTACAAAGCTCTCTTAAATAATGAAAAAGTTTTCCCTGAGGGTTCTGTATTTGTTTTTGACCTTCTTGAAGTGGTTAAAGAAAATAATTCAGTGGCAGAGGGAAAAAGGAAGGTTCTTGCCTATATGAAAAAGCATGGTAAAAAATTATTTGCAGAAACCGGCAACTGGGAATTTGCTGCCTTTGCAGAAGGAGACCCTTCAAAACAGATTGTTAAGGATGCTAAAAGGGAATGTTTCAGTTGTCACGCCTCTCAGAAGGAAAAAGATTATATTTTCAGTGGTTGGAGAAAATAAAAAATCTTTTCCTATAATTTCTCTTTGGAAAATTTAGATTTTAAAATCCTTTCCGGTCTTGAAAGAGTATCTGAAATTATGAAAGTTTTTTTAAGGAGGGAAAGTTCTAAATTTAAATTAAGTCCGACTCAGGTTCAAATCCTGCTTTCCCTCCTTTCTGAAGGGAATTTAAAAATAAAAAACTTGGAGAAAATTACTTCCCTTGATAAAACCACCCTTTCTAAGTCAATAAAAAATTTACAGAAAAAAAACTTTATTGAAAAAACTCAATCAGAATTAGACAGAAGAGAAAAAATCCTTAAGATTAAAGAAAATAAAAAAGAGAGCATAAAGAATTTCTCATTAAGTATAAATCTATTCAAAAAAGTATTAAAAAATTTTTCTGAAAAAGAAAAAGAAATTATTTTAAAGTTTATTTTTGATTTTATAGATTACTCCATTGATATGGGTCTTATAGGTTTACAGAAAATGTGTTCAAAATGTATCTATTTTAAAATTAAAAATAATAGATTTTACTGCAAATTTCTTAATAGGGAACTTAAAATAAGAGATTTAAAGATAAACTGTTCTGATTTTGTAAGTATTACATAAAAAATTCGGGTTCAATTCCTTTTTAAAAAAAGAGGTAAAAAATGAAATTTTTAAGATTTTTAATATCAATAGGTTTAACATCTTATCTTTATTCCCAGACTTTACAGGATGCTCTTGATAATTATGATCTCAATTTCATAACAGGAGGTAATGCAAACTGGTTCTATCAAACAAACTATTATTATTACGATAATGATGCTGCACAGAGTGGTACCATTACCCATAATCAGTTAACCTTTCTAAAAACAACCATCCAATCACCCTGTAGCTTAAAATTCTACTGGAGAGTTTCCTCAGAAGCAAACTATGATTTTTTAAGTTTTGTTAGAAAATATGCAGCCTCCCAACTATATGATAGAATTTCAGGAACAACTGGGAACTGGATACAGAAAAAAATAGTGATATTAAGCCCTGGAACAGACACAATGGTATGGACATATTCCAAAGATGGTTCGGGTTCTTCAGGACAGGATGCTGGATGGGTTGATTATGTGAGATATTTTCCAATAAACAACAACTTAGTAACACTTCAGGAAGCACTCGATAACACAAACTTAACCTTTTACAGTGATGGTAGTGCTCCCTGGATAGGCGAGACATGTTTCAGCTATGACGGTCAGGATGCTGCGATAAGTGGAAGAATACCCCACAACGGTTTCTCCCGTTTATATACAAATGTAGTAGGACCCTGTAGCTTAAAATTCTACTGGAGAGTTTCCTCAGAAGCAAACTATGACAGACTTTACTTTTTAAAGGATGATACTTTAAAAGATTTTATTTCAGGAACAACAGGAGGCTGGGTATTAAAAAGATTCATAATCAATGCCTCAGGGAATCACAGTATTAAATGGGTTTACTCAAAAGATGGTACAAACTCAAATGGTTCGGACTGCGCCTGGGTTGATAAATTTGAATATTTCCCCATAGGAACTGAGATATCAGAAAAAATTGATACTGAAAAATCTTACTTTGCAATTTACAATAATTTGGAAGGAGATTTAAAAATTAGGTTCTATGTTTCAGAAGAAGATACTAAGGATAAAATTGAATTGAGTCTATATAACATAACTGGAAGAAAAATGATTGATCTTTTATCGAAAAAGGAAATTAAACCAGGGGAATATATACTTAATTTCAATCTCTCAAAAGATAAAAATCTTTTAAAGAGAGGTTTTTACTTTTTGAAATTTACAACCTCTACAAAGAAATATACTAAGAAAATCTTAATTATAGAATAAATTTTTAAGATGTAGAATACCATAACAATATTGAATTTTTCTGGCTCAATAAGATCTTCAAAAGTGAATTTCTGCGAACCCTAAAGGGTGCGGCTACCATAAAATTATAGAACCTTTGTTTTTTGGAAAA